>JBBQPD010000623.1:0-4498 GCA_038331535.1 Gemmatales bacterium
CTGTCATACCCCAATAGAAATGTCCTCTTCTCACCCAATAGAAATGTCCTCTTTGCCTCACGCAAGGAGGATCCATGTCTACACGCCGCCGTAAGGATGATTCGACCCCTCTCAGCCAACACGAGCTTGATATCCTCAAGATCCTCGCACCTGTCTTCGAGGGCCAGCGCACGCAAGCTGAAGCCGCGCGCCTACTCGGCATCACTCCCCGCCACGTCCGCCGTCTCCTCCGCCGCCTCCGCGACGGCGGGGATGGCGCCATCCGCCACGGCCTGCGCGGGCGGCCTTCCAACCGCCAGGCCGACGGCGGTCAGCGCCGCCGCATCCTTCAGGAGTACTGCGCGCACTTCCACGATTTCGGCCCGACCCTGGCGCGCGCGAAACTCGCCGAGCGTGGCCTGCACGTCGGGCTGGAGACGCTGCGCCGCTGGCTCGTTGAGGAAGGGCTGTGGCAACCGCGACGGCAACGCGACACGCACCGCCGCCGCCGCCCGCGACGCGAGTGCTTCGGCGAGCTGGTGCAGATGGACACTTCGATCCACGACTGGACCGAGGGCCGGGGCGAGCCGATGGTCCTGGTCAACATGAGCGACGACGCCACCAGCCGTGTCCTCTCCGGCTTTTACGCGGGCGAAACGGTCGTGGCTCACTTCGACCTCCTGGGCCAGTGGCTGCGCCGCTACGGCCGGCCCGTGGCCCTCTACACCGACCGTGACAGCATCTTCGAGTACCAGAGTAAAGGCCGTGGTGATCCCGACGGATTGACGCAGTTCGGCCGGGCCTTACAGCAACGGGACATCGGCCTGATCCTGGCGCGCAGCCCGCAAGCCAAGGGGCGCGTGGAGCGCTTCTTCGAGACGGCCCAGGATCGCTGGGTCAAGGAAAGGCGTCTGGCCGGCGTGGTCACGCGCACCCAGGCGAATGCTCTGGCGCAGGCCCGGCTGATCCCGGAGTTCAACCGCCGCTTCACGGTCACGCCAGCCAGTACGAAGGACGCGCACCGGCCCGTAGGGCGCGCGCACAACCTGGCGGCGATCCTGAGTGTGCAACACCAGCGCGTGGTAACTAACGACTACACGGTGCGCTTCGAGAAGCGGATCTATCAGGTCGATAAGCCGATCTATCCTGGACTGCGCCAGGGACGCGTGTTGATTGAACTGCGCCTGGACGGGACGATGGCGCTCCGCTTCGGGGACCAGTACCTGAAGTACCACGAGAGCGCTTCAGGGTCCGCCGCCCTGGGGGGCTCTGCCCCCCAGGCCCCTCGAAGTTTAGCGCAGGAGGGGCCGACGCCAGGGGGAGAAGAGGAAGGCCCGGCCTCCGCGCAGGAAGCCGAGCCCTCTGGCGTACAGCCCACCGGCGGGCGCTCGGGTCGCACTTCTGCGGAGCCCTATCCTCCCGACGGCGACGGAGAAAATACCAGGAAAGGGCCGTATCGTCCAGCCGCAGATCACCCCTGGCGACGAGGCTTCAAGGGGATGTGACAAGGGGCGGACACCGGACAGTTCTAATGGGGAAAAAAGAGGACATTTCTAATGGGGGCTGACAGCCGTGCAGAGGGTACTTGACGAGGGCGTACCGCCGTGGTCTACTCAGATGGATAGAATCACAAATATATCGGTTCCATCTCCCCTTGGAGGTTGAAATTCTGAAATGAAGCTCGCCGAAGGTCTGCTCCTTCGAGCCGACATCCAGAAGAAATTGGCCTCGTTGCAGGTGCGCGCCCAACGGTACGCGATCGTGCAAGAGGGAGAGCAGCCGGCGGAAGACCCGCAGGCGATCCTCCGTCAAATCGAGGCCGTGGCCACGGAACTACAGCGACTGGTCTTCGCCATCAACCGGGCGAACCTGCGCCACAAGATCGTGAGTGGGGAGTCCCTCACCGAGGCATTGGCGAAGCGCGATAGCCTCGCCCATCGGCACCGCATCCTTCTAAGCGTTGTCGAGGTATGTGCGAAACCTCCGGATCGCTATGGGATGAAAGAGATTCGCTGGGTCACCACGGTTGATGTGGCCGCCCTACAGACAGACGTGGATCGTTTGGCGAAAGAAATCCGCGAATTGAACGCCGCCATCCAGGAGGCGGGGTGGCAGGTGGAGTTGAAACCTTGAGGAAGCATCGGGGGTTACGGGCGAGCGCGTCCCAGCGGCGGGGAGATGCCGCCGCATCCTGGTCGCGCGGTGGGCAGCGTGGAGGGTTCGATCCCCTCATCGCACAAGAGAGCCCAGCAAGCGGCACAGATTACTACGCAAGAGGCAAGCGGTACTACCACACGTGCTGACGTGGCCCCCGAGCAATACAGATCACCGGCTAAAATAGTTACAGGCGACATGGAGAAAAGGAGTCGCCGAGCCTCCCCAACTCGCAAACGATTTCTCACACACCCGTGAATAGAAACCCCATCGCAACCAACCCTCGACGTACCATCTCGTCGCCAAGAAGTTCGCGAAACGCCCGCACGGCGGGTCGCTCCCAGCGCCGCCTCGGCACGACGAAATCGTACTGTTCCTCGCGCAGCGGCAGAAAGCCCAGCCCAGCGTCGCACGCCACGGGGGCAATGGCCACGCCCCAGTCGGCGCGGCGCTGTGCCACGGACGCGGCGACAGCGTTGTGCGACTTCGCTTCTGTCAGATGGCCGGGAGGATGGGCGGCGCCGAGCAGGCTGTCGATCAGCACGCGCGTGCCGCTGCCGCGGTTGCGGTTGACGAGGACGCACGCCGGGTCGGCGAGCGCCGCCGCCACGGCCTCGGCGATGGTCTTCCCCTCGAAACGCGCATCGCCCGGACGGAAGACGATCCCTTGCAGCCGGCCGTAACCGGGCAATAGTTCCAGGCTGTCGTCGAGAAAGGGTCGGTTGTACGTGTCGGTCGCGGGGTCGAGGAGGTGAACGCCGGCGAGGTCGCACTCGCCGCGCCGGGCCGCGTGCAGACCGCCGGTGCTACCGACGTTGAGCACCTTACTGCGGAAGCCGCGTTCCTCCAGCCTTCCGAGCAGAAAATCGAGGCCGACGCAGTGGCTGCCAATAACGACGAGGTCGGCCGGCCGCACGTCCTTGCTGAGCAGATGGACCTGCACGCGGTCGCCCGCTTCGAGGTATTCGCGCTGGCGCGGGATGACGACAAAGCCATCGGCGCGGCTGAACGTCGTCACGGACCCGGAGCCTTTTCCCATCGGGTAGGCGACGAGCGCGTTTGCCGCTTGCGGCTTAGCGGGTGCGGCCGCTAAGCCGCAAGCGGCGTCTTGGACGAGGTTAACCAACAAATACTCCGTGCGCCCGCGTTCCGAGTTGACGCGCAGCGGCACCGCCGCCTCGACGACGGCGTCTTCATCCTCGCGCCGGCCGGCGAGGCGGCGAATCACCGGGGCGACAAATTCGCGGAAGGTGAAGATCGCCGAAGTCGGAAACCCCGGCAGCACCACGACCGGGACCATTCTTCCGTCCGGGCGGCGCACGGCCGCTAGGCAGAGCGGTTTGCCCGGCTTCAGCGCGACTCCGTGTGCCACGACTCCCGGCGGCCCCAGTTCGGCGACGGCGCGATACGACACGTCGCCGGCCCCCTTCGAAGTGCCGCCGGAGAGCAGCACCACGTCGCAAACCAACGTTTCACGCAGCACGTGAACGAGGACCGGCAGGTCATCCGGTACGATACCGCCGCGCACCGGCTCGCCGCCCAGCTCGCGCACTGCGTCGGCGAGGATAACGGCATTGCTGTCGTAAACCATGCCTGCTTGCATCGGTGTCCCCGGCGCGATCAACTCGTCCCCGGTCGAGATGACGGCGACGCGCGGCCGGCGCACGACGGCGACGCGGTCGAGGCCGAGAGCGGCGAGGACGCCGGTTTCGCGCGAAGTCAGTAATTCGCCGCGACGCAGCACCGTTTCGCCGCGGCCGACGTCGGTGCCGGCGAAGCTGATGTTCGCCCCCGGCGCGACCGGCCGACGTACTTCCAGCCGGTCGCCATCCGCATCCGTGTACTCAATCATGACCACCGCGTCGGTGCCGCGCGGCACGACGGCTCCGGTGGCAATAACGGTTGCCGTGCCGCCCGCGACGGGTTGCTCCGGCGCGCGGCCGGGGGCGAGGATTTCCGCATTGAGGCGGAGATATTTCGGTTCCATCTCCTCGGCGCCGAACGTGTCCTCGGAGTGGACGGCGAAGCCATCGACGTTGGAGCGATCGAAGGCCGGCACGTCGAGCGGCGCCAGCACGTCGGCGGCGAGGACGCGGCCGAGGGCGTCGGCGAGCGCGACGTTTTCGGCCGGCAGCGGCCGCAGGTCGAGCACCGCTCGAAAACGCCGCTCCGCCTCGTCGCGGTCTATCACGTCGAGGAATTGTTCTTGTTGCATGGTGATATTACGTACTCGCACCGAGGCTGGTAATCGAAGCGCCGCCAATCGTCAGTACATCATACCGAACGATAGAGATACGAAAGCCTCTCACGAGCCGCGACCGGCCGGGCGCGCGGGGAGCGCTCCCGGACGGTCGCGGCGCGTGAG
>JBBQPD010000624.1:0-4493 GCA_038331535.1 Gemmatales bacterium
CCGAGCGAGAAGTGCGGCCGGAAGAAGTACGGCTGGTTGAAGTCGAGGCGCAGGCCGCGATCGAGCGACGACCAGCGCGCGTGCACGCCGGCTGAGCGCGCGCCGCCGAGGAAGTTGACGTGATGATACTCGGCGTCGACCCGCGCCTTCTCCTCGGTGCCATAGCCGACGCCGAAGTTGGTGCGCTGGTGGTTGCCTTCCGCCACGGTGACGCGCACCGGGACATCGTCCGGCTGCTGCTCCTGGTTCTGCGGCTCGACGTTCGCGAACTGGAACAGCTCGAGGCCGTACAGCCGCCGCTGCGAGTCCTGGACGACGCTGCGCTGGAAGAGATCGCCGGGCTTGAAGGTGAGCTCGCGGCGGATGATGTGCTCGTCGACGCTCTTGTTGCCGATGACTTCGACCGCGCCGAAGTGCGCCAGCTTCCCCGGTTCCGCCGTGAACGTCAGCACCGCTTCCTTGCCGTTGCTCCCTGCGTCTTCACCTGTGGAAACTTTGCCGTAGGGAAAACCGTGGTCCTTCAGCTCGTTGACGGCCATTTCGTGCGTGGCGACGACGAGCTGCCGATCGCGGGGCTTGCCGACCTTGAGCGCCGCACGGTTTTTCAGATCGTCGAGGTGCGCCGGCGGAATCGCGTCGAACCCGGCAAAGTCGATCGCCTTGACCACGACCGGTTCCCCTTCGGCGATCGTGACGGTGAGATCGACCTCGTCCTGCTTGTCGTTGAGCTTGACGTCAAAGCCGGTCACGCGAGCATCGGGATAGCCGCGGTCGGCGTAGAACGCCTGCATCCGCTTCAGGTCCGCGTCGAACCGTGAGCGGTCGAAAAAGTATTTTTTACCCCAGGGGATTTTCGAGCTTTGGCGGGTCGCGAGCGCATCTTTCAGACGGCTTTCATCAACCGCCTTGACGCCGTTGAAAGAAAGACTGTGAACCTTGATCGTGCCGGTATCTTTGCAGGCGGTTGTGCAGGCAAGAGCAGCGAGGACCAACGCGGCGATCGAGACACGCATAGCTGACAAGTCAGACCCATAACGCGTGCCACCCGCGCGGCGGCGCGAGCGGCGTTATTACTTCGAGATTTCGGGCTTGCCTGACGCGACCGCCAGCATGATGCCGAGGCCCACCGCGATGATGGTGCCGATCGCCACCCACATGCCGCTCACGTGCGCCAGAACGCCCGCCTGCCACAGCGCCATGACCGCGCCGATGACGAGGACGAAGTAGCCGATGAGGAAGAGGTGGATGAAGCGCATGGCGGGATCCCTTGAATGGGGCGGGAGACCGGAGGCCAGGGGTTTACCCCAAGCCCCCGGCCCCAGACCTTTGACTAGCGCAGGTTGACCACGAGGGCCGCGCGCCGGTTCAGACGGCGCGTTTCCTCGCGGCTGTTGTCGTACTTCGGCTTTTCCTCGCCGTAACTCACCGTCCGCAACCTATCCGCGGTTACGCCCCGGCTCACGAGGTAGTCCTTGACGGAGTTCGCACGCCGATCGCCGAGTGCGAGGTTGTACTCCGCCGTGCCGATGTTGCACGTATGCCCTTCGATCTCGAGCCGGAGCGTCGTGTTCTCCTTCATGGCCGCGATCGCTTCGTCGAGCACGCGCGTCGCTTCCGGCCGCAGCGAGTAGCGGTCGAAGTCGAAGTAGACGTCCTCGAAGGTGTACTCCCGCACCGGCGGGCGCGTCACCTGGATGTTGACCGTATCCGAGGCCGTCTTGTTGTCGGTCGGGCACGTCACCGTCACCGTCACCGGCACGGTGCCGGGCTGCTGCGGCGCTGTCCACAGCGTGGACCGCTCCGCCGGCTGCGCGAGCGTCCCGGTCGGCGCCGTCCAGCGATACGTCACCGAGCAGCTGATTGAGTCAGTAACCGTGGCGGTCACCGTCGACGTCTTGCCGACTTCGACCGTGCACGGATCGCACGCCGCTTTCACGCTCAGGTTGTGCACCGGCGCCGGCGCTGGCGCTGGCGGCGGAGGAGGCGGCGGCGGTGGCGGCGGTACGTAGACCTTCACGCCCGGGTGATACCCGATGCGGAACTGCCAGTCGTAGTAGTCGCCGAACTGATCGGTGTCGGTAAAGCGCAGATCGCGCGCCTTCGACGGCACGTTCCAGCTCACACCGGCCCCGGCAAAGAACCCGTTCTTCGCCTGGAACGTCAAGCCAAGTGTCGCCCGGGTGATGTTTTCGGTGTCGGCTATCACCGGCGGCGTCGTCAAATCGGTGCCGCGGATGGTCGTCCCCGAGAGGATCGTCGCCGTGTCGCTCGACGGCAGGAAGCCGTTCAGCTCACCGGTGACTCGCAGCATGTTGCGCGAGGGAAAGCCGACGCCCCCGCCCCATCGGAACGCGCTGCCCGGCGTGTCGAAGCCGTCCGGTTTGCCGCGCCACTCGTAGCCGCCGTAGCCCGACACTTCGACCAGCTTCTTCGCTTCCTTGCTGACGATGAAGTCGACCAGAACGTCCGGTTTGCCGGTGCCGTTGCCGATGTCCGACTTCCCGGTGGGCGCCTTGATCATGCCGCGGACCGCAATCGCCGCCGGGTTCTGGCGGTACTCGGACCAGAGGTTGATCTTGGCCCCGAGGTACAGATCGCCGATGTTGTCGCCGGTCCAGTGCTGGTTGACCCTGGGGTAACGGTCGATCACGCTGCCGATGCTGCTGTCGTTGAAGAACAGCGGATAGGCATCTCGGTCGATGCGGGTGTCGAAGAGGAACGAACCGAAGACCTCAGCGCGATCGCCGATGCCGACGGCGAACGTTCCCGCGAAGTCGGCGACGTTGGTGTACCCCTGCACCCAGTTGGTGCCCCGGCGGTACACACTCGTCGACCACTTGCCCTTAGCGAGAACCTCGCCGGTCGGCACATACCACAGCCCAGTGTCGCCGAAGAACGTCGTCGTCGCCGGCCGCGTCTCTTCCGCCGTGCCCGTCGACGAGGACGAAGTTTGGGTAGTTTGTGAACTCTGCCCCGTGGCTGTCCCTGAAGACCCGTTCTGTGCGCGGGCGCTCGCCGCGACGGCGAGCGTCAACACACAAATCACGGCTACGCGTCTTGCCATTGTTAGTCGCCTCCAAAGCGTTCGCTCGATCGAACCCGTCATTCCGCACGATTTTCCGCCGCACCGTCTGCGATCGGTCCTGCCTGTGGCGTATCGGCCGGCACGATGAGCCGTCCGCGTCCGCCGCGGCTGACCTGACCACCCTTGCGGCCGGCGTTGCGGGCTTCGTCCGCGGTCCACTCGTGGGCCGTGCCCTTTTCGTGCGCCGCGCGCCCGCCTTTGCTGGCGATCTCGCGCTGCTTTTCGACCGACATCGACGCGAACCCTCGACGTTCCTTGCGTTCTGCTGTAGTCACCGCTCAGCCCTCCGTCCGTGTGTTTACCAGCCCTGTGCTCGAAACGACGTAGGGACCCTTTTGCTCCGGTTGCGGCGGGGGGTCCTGTATGCGCGGGGGACGCGGCTCATCGAGCGGCGTCTCCGGTGCCTCGTCCGAGTCCTCTTCCTTGTCGTCGTCCAATCTCATGCACCTGGACGATTATCAAAGACTGTGCCCACTGTCCGGATAGGGCCAGGGCCGTAAATGCCTTATTATTCGTCTGTTTAGACGCGGGGTGCCGTGAAGGTGTCGTGAGCCTTTGCAGCGGTTTGCTACAGAAGGGCTTGCAGAAGTAGCGAATGACTGCGGGAACCTGGTCCTACTTGGCCTGCTGTGGGACGTAACCCGGGGGCAGGGCGGCGCCGTCGCCGAAGAAGAAATCTTCCATGTGCTTGGCCACGAGATCCTGGGCCTCCTTCTGCCACGGCATCAGGCGGTACTCGTTGAGGATCATTTTCATGCGCTCTTCCCAGAGCTTCCAGGCGTCCTTCGAGACGTTGTCGAAGATGCGTTGACCCAGCTCGCCTGGCCACGGAACCGTGTCGAGACCGGGCAACTCCTTCTGGAACTTGACGCACATGACCTTGCGGCCGCTGGTGTTGATCGATGCGCCGGAGGCGGGCGAGGCGGACGGTCCGCAGGAATCAGCCATGGAGAAGATTGTAGTGGATTTGGCCCGGGGTCAGCACCGGCAATTCCGGGGCGATCGCGAACGACAGCCGCGCGTGCGCCTCGCGCAGCGCCTGCTCCACCTGATCCGCGCGCGCCGCCCGCGCAAAGATGAACCCGAGATAGCTCGCGCCCTCCGGCAACGGCACGAGCAGCTGATCGGGCTTTGCGGTGATGTGGATCTGATCGATCCCCGCCACGCCGCGGGCCGCGTCGAGGCCATCGACGCCGCGAAACACTCCGCGGCTGGGGATCGGAATCATCATCACGCCACTCGCCATCGTCTCCCGCGTGTAAGGCCCCGGATCTTCGCCGAGCGCGTGGCGCAGGAGGAGCTCTTCGAGCGGGGGGGGGGAGCACTGTTATGGGGCCCGGCAGGGGGACAGCGAAAAAAAAATTAAGGACCACCAGCGCCCCCCCCCGGGCGCCCGGCCCCCCCCCCA
>JBBQPD010000625.1:0-4487 GCA_038331535.1 Gemmatales bacterium
AGGGGACAGTCCCCTTTTCGCACTGGCTCACAGTATGCTCCAGCGACGGACTGGAGCGCACCACGAAACCTCTCGCGCATCGTGGATAATCCACACGACGCGCCTCGCACCTACCTAGAGAGTAAAGCTCGAAAAACGTGCTGAATAGTGGGGAGGGTCGCAATCAAATCGAGAACGTGCGGTCGTCGGCGTTGCAACCGTTACAACCGGAAATGTCGGCACGCCCCCGGTCGTGCGACCGGGGGCGCAAATCGCCCAATCGAGCAGGACCGAAGTCGCCGGCTCAACCGGCAGCTGCGGTCAACGCGGCGACGGCGCCGTCGTAGTTCGGTTCCGTGGTCACTTCCGGCACGTATTCCGCATAGGTGATGGTGCCGCTCTTATCCACGACGAAGACGGCCCGCGCCAGCAGTTTCAACGGCAGCCCTTCCTCGATCAGCACGCCCCAGTTCTGGCCGAACGAGTGGTTATGCACGTCGGACAGCGTTTTCATGTTGGAGATGCCCTCGGCGGTGCAGAAACGGCCCTGGGCGAACGGCAGATCAAGGCTGACGGTATAGGCGTCCACCTTGTCCTTGAGCGCGGCGAGCTTGTCGTTGAACTTCTTCGTTTGCATGCTGCAAACGCCGGTGTCGAGCGACGGAACCACGCTGAAGAGGCGGGCCTTGGCCGGCGTATCGGCGAGCTTGACCACGTCGAGCTTGGTGAGGCAGGCAAAATCGGGTGCCTTATCGCCGGCCTTGAGCTGCGGACCGGCCAACGTGACTCCCTTCTGCTTGAACGTGACGGCATTCGGACGCTTCTGCATAACGCGACTCCTTCAAGATGAACTGGCAAGGTAACGGCGTCAGGATACGAAAAAGGGGCGATGCGGGCAGTGGGCGCGCTCGTTTGCCGCTTGCGGATTCGCGGTCGCCGCCAAGCCGCAAGCGGCAATACGATCGAAAAATCCGTTGCGATGCGGCCCGACGGCGAGTAGGCTAATTTCTACCGCAATCTCGGCCCCCTTTTACGGAGACCTCCCATGCCCGTCCATGTGGCTTGCTCGTGCGGCAAGCAGCTTAACGTACCGGACGAGTACGCCGGCCGCAACGTCCGCTGCCCCGCGTGCAAGAACGTCTTGTTGGCGCCAGCGGCCGCCGTCGAGGCGGCCTCGGTCCAGATGCGCTGCGACGCCTGCGGGAAGGAGCTGAAGACCCGCGCGGAGTACGCCGGCCGCCAGATCGCCTGCCCCGGCTGCAATACCACGCTTACTGTCCCCGGTGCGGCCGTGCTGCCTCCGCTGCCGGCCCCGCCGCCGATGCCCGTCTCTTCGCGCACGCCGTCCGTGCTGCCGGCGGATGACGCGGAGGAGCCGACGCCGCGCCGCCGCCGCCCGGCGCCGCAGCGCCGCGTCTGGCCCTGGGTGGCAGCCGCGGCGGCGCTCCTGTTGCTGGTCGGCGGCGGATTGGCCGTCTGGTACTTCGCGCTGCGCGATTCCACCCCGGCCGACCTCCGCCTCGTCCCCGCCGACGCCCAGGGCTTCGCCGCCGTGCGCGTCGCCGACGTGTGGAAATCGGACGACATGAAGAAGATGCTCACGATGATGCCGCCGGACATGCGCTCGAGCATCACCGAGAAGGAAAACGAGTTCGGCATGTCCGTCGCGGACATTGAGCGCGCCACCGTCGTGACGAACGACCTGAGCGATAACACGTCTTTCTGGGTGATCTTTCTGTTCTCCAAGTCCTACGACCGGCAGAAGCTCCTCGACAAGCTCGCACCGGGCACCACGGAGATTTCTCAGGGGAAGCACAAATATCACGGCGTCGAGGGGGATGACAAGAAGCCGATCCTGTACTTCCACACGGACCGGATCCTCGTTCTCGGGAACAAGAAGGGCGTGACGGCCTGTCTCAATCAGATCGACAACCGCAAGTCGGACGGACCGTTGAAGGCTGCACTCAAGGAGGCCGCCGGCAATCGCCACCTCGTCGCCGCCGGCGTGCCGCCGGCCGACCTGATCGACAAGATGCGCCAGAACATGCCCCCCAACACCTCGCACTTCACCCCGCTGCTCGAAGCCAAAGTCGTCATGCTTGCCGCCGACCTCGCCGGCAAGACGCAATCGACGGAGCTGACGTTGAGCTTCGCCGACAACGCCAAGGCCGCCCAGGCCAAGGACGCGGCCGAAGCCCTCAAGAGCACGGCGGTGCTCGGTCTCGCCCAGTTCAAGGGCCAGATGGCCGGACCCGCCATGCCGCCCGACGCCAAGATGATGTTCGACAAGTTTGAAGCGATCCTGATCGGCACCAAGGTCGAGCAGAAAAAAGACGCCGTCGTCGTCTCGGTCAAGGTCGATGAATCGGGCGGCGCCACGACGGCGATCATGACTGGCCTGATGCTCCCGGCGGTGCAAAAGGTTCGTGAGGCGTCGGAGCGAATGCAGGGGAGCAATAACCTGAAGCAGCTCGCGCTCGCCTTTCACATGTTCCACGACACGATGAACGGCTTTCCGCCCCAGACCAGTTTTAATGAGCGCGGCCAACCGGCCCTCAGCTGGCGTGTGCATATTCTGCCGTACCTTGAGCAGCAACCGCTGTATAACGAGTTCCACTTGAACGAGGCCTGGGACAGTCCGCACAACATCACGTTGCTGAGCCGCATGCCGAAGACGTTCCGAACGCCCAACCAGGCGCCCGGCGACACGAACACGCACTACCAGGTCTTCGTCGGCAAGGATGCACCCTTCACCCCGATGTTTCAACAGGGGGCGGCACCCCTGTTCGCCCAGCGGCGCGGCATGACTTCGATCACGGACGGCACCAGCAACACGATCGCCATCGTCGAAGCGACGCGGGCCGTACCGTGGACCAAGCCGGAGGATGTCCCTTTCGTCAATAGTCCGCAAGGCTTCTCACCCGCCGTGCTCGGCCTTCCTGGCGCAAGCACGTTCACTGCCGCCCTGTTCGACGGCAGCGTGCGCTCGTTCAAGAAGACCGCCAATCCGATCGCCCTCCAGGCGTGGATCACGCCCAACGGCGGCGAAATCGTCGGCGAACCGTGATCGGGGATTCTGAGCACGCAGCGCCAGCAAGTGGCGAAACACTTGCTGGCGCTGCGTGCTCACTGCCGAGGTGATGATGCCAGCGCGTTTTCTCTGTTCCCTTTTCGCTTTCCTCTTCATCCTCTCGCCGGCTCGCGCCGAGGCGCCGCCGAAAGTCCCGGACAAGGCCGCGCTCGACGCCCTCTTCGCCGACGCGCTCAAAACCTGGCACGCTCCCGGCCTGGCCGTCGTCATCGTGCGCGGCGACGAGGTCTATTACCTCCAGGGCTTCGGCGTGCGTGAAGCGGGCAAGACCGAGCCGATCACGCCCGACACCGTCTTCGGCATCGGCTCGCTCACCAAGGCGTTCACCGCCACGGCGCTCGGCCTCCTCGTCTCGGAGGGCAAGCTCTCCTGGGACGACCCCGTCAGCAAACACGTCCCCTTCTTCCATCTGTCCGACCCGCTCGCCGACCGCGACGTGACCCTGCGCGACCTGCTCTGTCATCGCACCGGCCTGGCCCGGCACGACCTGCTCTGGTCGCGCGCGCCGTGGCCGGTTGAGGAAAGCGTTCGCCGCATGGCCTATCTCAAACCGTCCACCTCATTCCGCTCGACGTATGAGTATTGCAACCTGACATACCTCGCCGCCGGGCTGGCCCTCAGTTCCGCGGCCGGCGAGCCGTGGCATGACTTCATGGCCCGCCGCCTGTTGACGCCGCTGGGCATGAAGCGCACCGTGTTCACGCGCAGCGACGCCCTCAAGGCCGAAGACCACGCCACGCCGCACCATTTCGGCGCCGACGGCAAGCCGCAGGTCGTGGAGTGGTATCCCGACGACAAGCAGGTGCGCGCCTCGGGGTCGATCAAAACGTCGGTCCGCGAGCTGTCCGGCTGGCTGCGCGTGCAGCTGAATGACGGCAAGCTCGGCGACACGCGCGTCGTGCCTTCCTCAGTCCTCGCCGAAACGCAGCGGCCGCACATCGTCGTCCCCGCCGAGAGCGAACGCGACAAGCTCAGCGGCACGAACCTGAAGAGCTATGGCCTCGGCTGGCACATCTCCGACTACCGCGGCCAGCCGCTGCTCGAACACGGCGGCGCGGTGGAAGGCTTCCGCGCCCGCATCATCTTGCTGCCCAAGCAGAAGCTCGGCGCCGTCCTGCTCACCAACGTCGAGGAGTCCGCCGTGCTGTTGGCGACCGGCAATCGGCTGATCGACCTGCTGCTCGGCGCGGACAGGACGCCCGACTGGAACGCCTACTTCCTGGCCCAGGTCGAAGCCGCGCGGCTGGCCAGACAGGCGCGCAACGACGCGCGTCTGAAGGCGAAACGCCCCGGCACGAAGCCGTCGCATGAGCTGGCGAGTTATGTCGGCGACTACGAGGAGCCGGCCTATGGCAAGGTGAAGGTCGTCCTCGAAGACGGCGCCCTGCGCCTGAGCTGGAGCGCGTGGAAGGCGGCG
>JBBQPD010000626.1:0-4485 GCA_038331535.1 Gemmatales bacterium
CATGCTCGGATTCGTCCTGGTACTCACGGTCGCCGGTATCTCCCGCTCCGCGGACCTGCCGCAGCACAACAAACTGTCGCCTCAAGAAGCCGCCGAAGGCTGGATCTTGCTCTTCGATGGCGAGACGACGTTCGGTTGGACCGCGCCGAACGGCTCAAAGTGGACCATCGTCGATGTCATGCTCGCGCCGCAGTCCGGCAAACACGGACTGCTGGCGACGACCACGGTTTTCGGCGACTACGATCTGTCGGTCCAGTATCTATCACGCCGCGACTCCAAGGTGGCTGTGTTCGTCTTCTGCGACGCGGACGCGCGCGGCGCGGAAACCATTCGTTCGAATAGGGATAAGGGGGATGAGAAGAAGGGGTCTGAACCCGCCCCGAATGGACCGCGGCAACTCGAACTTCCGTCGTACTCGGAATCGTGGATGGAAGCCGTCATCTCGGTACGCGGTGCCAACGCCCATGTTGCCTCGGTTAGTTCGGTGGGAAGCCGCAACGGGTTCAAGTCTGTGAGCAAGCAAGCGAAGGGAGGGCCTGAGGTCGAACCGAAACGGCAACTCGGCCACATCGCCCTGTCGGGCAACGCGGTAATCTTTCGCGACATCAAACTGAAGCCGGCGAACACGAAGCCGCTCTTCAACGGCAAAGACCTGACCGGCTGGAAGAAGTTCGAAGGCAATGCCAAGCAGGCCAAATCGACGTTCGCGGTCAGTCCCGAGGGCTGGCTGACGATCAAGGACGGCCCCGGCGATTTGCAGACCGAAGGGCAATGGGACGACTTCGTGCTACAGATCGAGTGCAAGACGAACGGCAAGAATCTCAACAGCGGCGTCTTCTTTCGCTGCCAGCCAGGCGAGTATCAGCAGGGCTACGAGGCCCAGATTCACAACGGCTGGAGCGAGACGCCGCGCGACTACCTCATCGAGGACTACGATCCGAAGACGCACGAGCTGAAGGAGAAACGCAAAGTGCCGTCGCTGGCGCTCGACTACGGCACCGGTTCGATTTATCGCCGGGTGCCGGCCCGCAAGGCGGTGGCGAAGGACAAGGAGTGGTTCACGATGACGGTGGTCGCTCAGGGCAATCACTTCGCGACGTGGGTCGATGGCGTACAGGTCGCGGACTGGACCGACAATCGGCCGCTCAAGGACAACGGCCGCAACGGCTGCCGGCTGGAGAAAGGGCCAATCAGCTTGCAAGGGCACGACCCGACAACCGACCTGGCGTTTCGGAATATCCGCATCGCGGAGTTGACGCCGACGAAGAGCGAGGAGCCGAAACCGGAGAAAAAGGATTGATGAAGGGGGAAATGTAGGGAACGCCACGGAGGGCGTTCCCTACAGGAGACTCACTCCACCGGCACTTTCGGCTTCGTGTCAGCGTCCGGCACGTCCCTGGAATCGGCGCTAAACCAGTTCTCGTTGAAGTCGATGCGATTGACGCGGACCTTCTCGGAAGTGCCCGCGATGGTGGCTTCGCGTCCCTTCATCGCCAGGTTCGAGGTCAGCGCGATGATCGCGTCGGCCATCGCCACCTCGCCGTGGCAGCGCGGCAGGCGCTGGACGTACTTGCCGTCCTTCTTCTCGTAGCCTTGCTTGGCATCCCACTGGCGCACGCAGAACGCGAAGTCCTCCATCTCCTCGCGATAGCCTCGGCTCACCGTCGCCGGCCCGGACGTTGACGTACCCGTCGGCCTGGCGGCTGCCGGACCCCAGGTCGAGGAAGCGTCGAGCGCCGGCGCGGACGGTCCCGTCGTGGAGACGCCCACCTTCATACCCGCCGCGGGGCCGGCCACTTTCTGCGTCGGATCCTTCTCGGCGAATAGCATCAGCGACGACTCGGATTCGACCATCATGGTGCCGCGCGTTCCCATCACCGTCTCGCCGTAGGCTTCGAAGCCGTTGGTGTTGACCGAGGAGTAGGTGACGACGACGACATCGTCCTTGTCGCTCCCCTTGTCCGCCCCCTTCGGATGATTTCTGCCGGGGAACTCGAAGGTGACGAAGACGTGATCGTCGCTGGCCCGATCGTTCTTGCCGGGACGGTAGAAGTATTTGCCGCCGACGCCGGTCACCGCGAGCGGATGTACCTTGCCGAGGAAGATACTGCAAGCGTCGAGCTGGTGACTGCCCAACTCCGCCATGAGGCCGCCGCCGGTGCTGTTGTCCAGCCGCCAGCGCACGAGCTGCTCGACGCTGTCGTAGCCGTACTTGTCGAGCTTGGCCTTGTCGTTGAGGGCGTCGTAGTCCTCCTGCAACACCTGCGGGAACCAGCCATCGCGATAGTACGGCTCGGTCCCGGCGACGAGCGGCGGATCCTTCTCATTCCG
This sequence comes from Gemmatales bacterium, assembly GCA_038331535.1. Taxonomy (GTDB): domain Bacteria; phylum Planctomycetota; class Planctomycetia; order Gemmatales; family Gemmataceae; genus JBBQPD01. The sequence continues at coordinate 2,332 of JBBQPD010000626.1, forward strand.
CTTGTAGGGCCAGGAGTTGTTGCGGTGCCACAGGGCGCGAATGTGATGCACGTCGCCGAGGACGCCGGATTGCATGACCTCATGGGCGTGAGCGTAGAGCAGGCTGTAGTGCCGCTGGTGGCCGATCGACAAAATGCTGCCGGTCTCCTTGGCGACCTCGATCATCTTTTTGCACTGCGAGACGTTCCAGGCCATGAGCTTTTCGCACAGGACGTGGATCGGTTTGCCGCGCTCCTTGCCGATGCGCATGCAATCGATCGCGGCCTTGGCATGCAGGTGCAAGGGCAGGGCGATGACGACCGCCTCGATCTGCGGGTTTTCCTTCAGCATCTCGGCGTAATCGGTGTACTTCTTGATCCTCTCGGCGTCGCTGCCGTAGACCTTCTTGAAGCCCTTGCGCAGCGCGACCTTGGGATCGCCTTCGTAGATGCGCTTCAGGTTGCTCGGCCGAATGTCGCAACAGGCAATGAACTGGAGGTATTCGGGGTTGTGTTCGCCGACGAGGACGCCGCCCTCGTCGCCGCAGCCGATGATGGCCGCTTTCACCGGACTGCCGGCGAGCGATTTGTAGCCGAAGTAGACCGCCGCCGTCACCGGCACGACCGCCGCCCCGGCGACCATGCTTTTCATGAAGCCGCGCCGCGTCAGCCCGTCGGCCGTGCGCGCGAAGTTCTCTTTCCCGATTTCACGTTGCTCGGGAGTGATGTCGATCGCCATGGGAGAGAGTCTCCTCGGGGAATGTTTGGTTTCGTTTCTGGCGAGCGGGGGCCGTTTTGCCCCCCGTGACTCCCCGGGGGCCGAACGGCCCCCGCGCGCCACTACGTACGCCGCGCGCGCCCCAAAGCGCGCTGGCGGTTGCACCGGTTTCTCACGCCCAAAAATTCGATGCAGGAGCGCGTCGAGGCCGAACCAGCGGCCGCTCGCCGTCGTCGCCAGCACCAAGAGAGCGAGCATTTCAATCAGGTTCTTGTTCACGAAGAGGTAGGTTCCCTCGTTGTTGGGCGGCGTCGGCACCCACGGGAACGGCGGCGCCGCCAGGTACGTCAGAAGCAAGAACCCCGCTGCCAGCACACAGTTCGTGCGCGTGAGAAAGCCGAGCAGCAGGCATCCGCCCATGATTGTCAGTCCCCACATCGTCAACAGGTCGATGCGACGAAGCAGCGGCGCCGGCTCTGGCTTCACCGGAGGAGGGACGCCCTTTGCCTGTTCGTCCGTCAGGGCCGCGTTCAGGTAGCGCTTCATCTGCTCGATTTCTTCGCGCGAATCGCCAACAAGACCCTGACGAGCGGCGAGCGCAGAAGCGCACGCGAGCAACGGGTTCGGCGCACTGAGGTGGCCGATCACGACGCTGAGCGGAATTGCCTGCTTGCCGGTGAGCCACTCCACGGTGTAGCGCTTCGTGCGGTTCAGTTTCTCCTCGGCGGTCTTCGTCTGGTCCTCGCCGAGCTGGTATGTCGCTTTGAACAGGTCGAAGTATTCATCCCACCGACCGCTGTGCGGTTGCGGGAGCGTTTTGCCCTCGGTCTGGGGGACCAGGAACGTGAAGGAGTCCTGTCCCGCCGGCACGCTGGCGAGATCGGTCCCGGCCAGCTTCTTCTTGACGATGGCGCTCAGCTCGTCGCGGAGATGCTTGCCAATCTCTTTATCGAGGTCGTCGAGACTGTCCTTGCGGGCCTGCGCGACTTCGGCTTTGATCTTGGCGAGCCGGGCCGTGTCCTGGTCTCGTCCCAGGATAAGCGACTTCTCGGCGCTCAGCCGGCGATACTCCGCAAGTTTCGCCTGGTATTCCGCGAAGTGCTGCTTTTCGGAAACCGAGTCGATCAGAAACAGGGCGATTGGCCCCTTGGCGTCGGCGGCGATCTTCTCCGCCTGTTTCTTCTCCGCGTCGTCCAGATGGTAAGCATCGAGGAAGCGTTTCGTGTAATCGTCGATCTCTTGATCGAGAACGGTCGGAAGTCGTTTGGCGGGCAGAACGTCCTTGCCTTCGGGGATCGGCTTGGGCGTCAAGCGAACGAAGGCCGCTTCATCGGGATCGCTCAGCTGCTCGCGAATGACCGGCCCTAGCGGACCGGTCGCATTACGGAAGTAGCCTTCGCTGCTGAACGGCCGGTTCGTCTCGCTCGTCCCGATGGAGTGGGTATGGAGTTTCTGCCA
>JBBQPD010000627.1:0-4483 GCA_038331535.1 Gemmatales bacterium
ACCCGATCGGGACCGCGGGCTGTGACATCGCCCGGGCGCCCCTATCGGGTCGCGGCCAACCGCTTCGCGCCGGGTCGATGCGCGTGTACGATAGTGGTATGAGTACGTCGACAGTTCTCGACCGCGAAGAGTACATCGAGCAAGCCTATCTCTTCCGCGCCCTGCGCGAACGCCTCGACAGCGGGGCGACGCAGGAGCTGTTGGAACACATCCACGAGGAAATCCTCGCGACGACCCAGTTGCCGTTCGCCATTCAATTCCTGGCCGGCGAGGTGAAGCACAGCGGCTTGCTCTCGTCGGGTTTCACGCTGCTGCAACACTACTTCACGCCGTTTCAAGCCTTCGTCGTCCGCGGCACCGAACACGAGATGCTGCGCTTCAGCCTCGACACCGCCCTGCTCGCGTTGCAGCGCGAGGCCGAGTACCGGGCGGCGTCCGTGTCGCGGCCGGGGTTGTTCGTCTACCAGTTTGAAGTGATGTGCCGTAATCGCCTCGGTTATGACGACGGCCTGAAGTGCATGGCCGCCGACCCGGCCTACGACGCCGACTGGAAGGTATTCCTGGAAGGCCTGCGCAGCCAGATCGGCGTGATCGACTTCGCCGATCTACTCTATCTGCGATCCGAATTGTACGTTACGGAGCAACGGCGTCAGGACGGCGAGTACGTTTCGCCGGTACCGCCGCTCTTCGGAGAGAAGGAAGGGAAAATCGCCAAGGCGAACCGCGAGCGCGACCCGCTGTTTCTGTTCGCCGCCTTGCAGCGCCAACTCGGCTATCCGGAAGTGCCCAAGCCGCGGACCGGCGAAGATCCGTCGGCCAAGGTGGAAGCCCTCCAGGCGAAGCTGGACCTTCTGGCCAAGCGGCTCGACCGGGTCGAAGGCGAGCTGCGCGGCCAGATCGATCTCAGCCAGCTGGCCAAGCCGGACTTGTTGTCGGACGGGCCGGAAATCGAGATTTAAGGAGCCGCGCACGAAGTAAGCGGGCGTTGCCTCACGCCGACGGCCGATAGCCGCCGAACGAGCGTAACACTTCGTACAGGTCGGGGGTGATGGCGACTTCGTCTTCGAGGAAATCTTGCAGCCAGAGATAATTGTTCCGCTGGGCGAACGAGACCAGCGGCAGCAGGTCGGCGAGGCTGACGCGCACGCTCGCGGCCTGGGGTTCTTCGACCGGTTGCGCAAGCGGGTAAACGCGAAGATGAGCGGCCATCCGAGATCCTCCCAGTGCCAGGGCGCCCGACGACGACGGACCTTCCGGACCCACGTCAAGCCGCGCGGGCCTTGTCCCTTGTCGTTATCGGCCGTCGTCCGCCGCCGGCTTCGTCTCATTTATTCACTCAAGTGCGTGCCGGACGGGTGGAAAGCGTCAGGAGTCGCGGAGTCCGTTGGCTCGCCGTAGCTTACGCAGGTAGAATAATCGTCGTCTTGGCCCACGCTATTTTGCGGGAATCCTTTCATGCGCACCACCTTTGCCGTCCTGGGGGACGGGGCGTGGGGTACGGCTGTCGCCCTGCTGCTGGCTCAGAGTAGCCAGCACCGCGTCTCGCTCTGGAGCGCGCGCGAAGACAACGGCCTGCTGTTGCGCGAGCATCGCGAAAACGTCCGTCTCCTCCCCGGCGTGCCTATCCCGGCGAGCGTCGAGCTGACTACGGACCTGGCCCGCGCGGTCGAGGGCGCGGACTGGTGGATCTCGGCCGTGCCGACGGTTTACCTCCGGCACACGATGCAACGGGTGCGCGACACAGTTCGTCCGGGTCCGCCGGTCCTCAGTCTGACCAAGGGGCTGGAGGTCCACACCTTCAAACGGCCGAGCGAGATTTTGGCGGAAGTGTTGAGCGTCGAGCGCATCGCCGTGCTGAGTGGACCGAGTCACGCCGAAGAAGTGAGCCGGGGACTGCCGACGTCCGTGGTTGCGGCCAGCGCCGACTTCGCGCTGGCGAGCGCGGCGCAGACGTTCCTCGGCACCGACCGCTTTCGCGTTTACACCAACATCGACCCGGTCGGCGTCGAGCTGGCCGGGGCGCTGAAGAACGTCATCGGCGTCGCGGCCGGCATCAGCGACGGCCTCGGCTTCGGCGACAACGCCAAGTCAGCGCTGCTGGCGCGCGGCCTGGCCGAGATCACCCGCTTCGCCGTGGCGCTCGGCGGCGACGCGGGAACATTCGTCGGCCTCGCCGGCATGGGCGACCTGATTACCACCTGCGTGAGCCGGCACGGCCGCAACCGCCACGTCGGCGAGCGCCTGGGCCGCGGCGAGAAAGCGGCCGACATCCTGGCCAACATGTCGTCGGTGGCCGAGGGCGTCTACACGGCCCAAAGCGTCCACGAACGCGCGACGCAGATGGGCATCGACATGCCGATCACGACCGAGGTCTATCGCGTCCTCTACGAGAACAAGGATCCTGGCGCGGCGGTGAACGACCTCATGCTGCGGTCGCCGAAGGGAGAGAGGTGAGCGATGACGACGTTGCGACACGCTTTCAAGGAGTGGGCGGTCATCTGCCGCGCCCTGGCCGAGGGCCGCCAGGCGGTGATCCTGCGCAAGGGCGGCATCGCGGAAAAGCAGGGCACGTTCGCGGTCGAGCACCAACGCTTCTGGCTGTACCCAACCTACGTCCATCAGCAGCACACCGGCATTATCGAGGAAGAGTTTCCGCTCCTGGAGCGCGTCGAGGCGGAACGTCCGCCGGCCGGCGTGGTGCGCCTGTCGCATTTCGCCGAGGTCGGCGGCGTCTTTCACGTTCACGACGTTGCCAGCGCCCTTCACCTTTCGGGGTTGCACTTGTGGTCGTGCGCGACCGTACAGCAGCGCTTTCTGTATCGCGAACCGGGTTTGTATGTGATGCCGGTGCGCGTCTACCGGGCCGCGGAAGCGGTCGAGATGCCGGAGACCGCCGCGTTCGCCGGCTGCCGCAGCTGGGTCGATCTGGGACGCGAGCTATCGACCGACGGGGCGATGCCGGTGCTGGAAGAGCGGGCGTATCATCACGTCATGCACGAGTTGGAGAGGCGGTTGGAACCGCAAGCGTGGGTCTAGCGGCGCTACGGCAGCACCAACAATGCTAGAATTGGGTCCGCGGCGAACGCCTGCACGTCCGCCAATCGCGCACGCAACAGGGCCGCCGCTACCGCCGTCGGCCCGTTCCCTACCCGCAGCCAGATCACCTTCGGCGGCGGACCGCGCAGCAGCGCCAAGTGCCGGAAGTCCGAGTCCTTTGAAACCACCATCAGGCCATGCGCTGCTGCGTAGTGCCAGACGGTCAGGTCGTCAGCCCCCAAAAGGCCGGCGCTCTCCACGTGTTCGGAGCCGGGATACTCGGTTGCCAGTAGTCCGACCAGCCGGCGGGACAGGTGTTGATCGAACAATAGGCTCAGACGCGCAACCGTCGCTCGCGGTCCGCTGCGAATGCCAGGCACGCTTCCAGATCCTCAGTGGTGAGTTCGGGAAAGTCGGCCAACACTTCCTCAGCCGTCATGCCCCCCGCGAGATACTCCAGCACGTCCTGCACGGTCATCCGCATGCCCCGGATGCACGGTTGGCCGCTACGCTTGCCTGGCTCGATGGTGATCCGCGATCGCCAGTGCTCGTTCATTGGGAACTACCTCTGAGCAGACGAGAAAAGACGGGAACGGTTTTGTTTACAGAACTGTCCGCGTCCCCATTTTTTCCCCTAATCCTGCGCTTCCCCGTTGGTTTCTTCCGGCAGCGCCTCCTTCGACGCATACCAGCATATTGCCCAAGCGACTTCGGCTTCTGCCGACCGGTGATTCTTCTGCGCAACGCCATTTATCAGTGCATATACGTCATTATTCAACTCGACTCGGCATCCCGAAGCCTGGCTGCTCTCCCACGCTTTTAGCGTTCGCTGCACGTCCTCTGCCAGTTCCCTCGTGCCAGTCCCACTGGCGACGTAATGATGGAGGGCGACAGTTGCCTCCTCGTCGAGTGTTCGGAAGTGCTTCTTGGCTAGAGGCGTCAACAAGATCTGAATCGCCTTGTTAAAGGAGATGGACGGCATTGCTGTTCCCTCTGGTCAGGCAAAAAAAGGGACGGGCACGTTTTCGATCATGCGGCCTCGGTCTTCTTCAACTCCTGGTTCGACGCGACCGCCGGTACAGCGACCGGCTGAGGACGCCGAGGGGGGAGACTCACCACAATCCGATTGTCGGCCAAGTCCTGTGCCCTGAGATCCGCCACCATGGCGCGCACGTCGAAATTGTGCAGCCGCGCGTTCGCCTCACGTGCCATCCTCACCTCGTGTGGCGCATCGTCCTCTCGACGCAGACGGTCGGCTTCATACTCCGAATCCTACCGCGCTGCGGAATGCTTCGCAAGCATTCCGCAGGAGCTTCTCGCCACGGCTTTCCCTCCCGTGTCGATGTACCGCTCTTCGCAGGCTTGGACAGGTGCCACGCCGGAACCTGTCCTATTCAGGCATGCGGTTTCGCTCTGTTACGAGCCGCGACCGTCAGGGAGCGTTGGG
>JBBQPD010000628.1:0-4474 GCA_038331535.1 Gemmatales bacterium
CCACGTCGGCCGGCAGCAGATCGGGCGTAAACTGGATGCGGCTAAAGCCGAGGTGCAGGGCGCGGGCGAGGGTGCGCACGGCCAGCGTCTTGGCGAGGCCGGGAACGCCTTCAAGCAGCAGATGCCCGCCGGTCAGCAGGCCGACGAGCAGGCGATCGATGAGCAGCCGCTGACCGACGATGACTTTGCCGATCTCGCGGTAGAGCGGCTCCAGTCGTTCGCGAGCGGCCTGGGCGGCGCGGTTGATTTCCTGTGCGTCGATGGTCATGGTTGTTCCGGCTTCGGCGGATCAGGCATACCATTCAGGTAGACGACTTTCCCGCCTTCGCAGTAGACATTCACGCCTGCAAGTTGTTCGACCGTCGGATTCCGCCACTCGGGCGGCGTTTCGACAGGGGTTTTGCCGTCAGTCTTGGGCAAAATGACCTTTTCATTCCCCTCGAAATAGGAGTTGACCTGAGTCAACTCCTCGTCGTTGGGACGTTCGGAATGGGGATTCGATTCGGAAGGCATAATTCGTTCTGACCCGAAGGTCAGCCTCCTAAGCGCTGATAGACCCGTAGTGTACGTTGGGCGACGGCGTCGTTATCCACGAAGAGCACAAACTCGTATTGTCCGTCAACCGGGAAGCGAATTTCCTGGACGCGAAAGTGGACATTTGAGATCATCAAAGGGTTCGGAAAATCCATTGCATGTACTTGCTGGTAACACTCTTCGCCATTGTTGAGGCGGTTGACGACTAAACGAACGGACGCGCGTCCTCTTCCATTGGTTAATGAGGAGAACATAGAGAACCGCTGTGGAGGGGAAGGGAACCCGGTCACTGCTAACCCCGTAAATATGCTGATCGGCGAGGGATTCTTAGTCCGCTGGTCGATGATAACCTGCTCGCAGATGATGAGGCCGATCGCAACAGGCGGTGGTGTCATCGCGTTTCTCGGAGTTGGCACCCGTATCGACAAATCACCGATCCTTCGAGATTATACCTGCACCTGAGGTGGAGAGCCAATCGTTTCGCGAAACGTAAACACGACCATGAAGCGAATGTCCATGCGCCACTTCTGCCGCATCGTCGCCAACGTCATGAAGACGCTGCCGCGCGAGTTCCGCGCCCATCTCGACAACGTGGTCGTGGACGTGGAGGACGAACCGGACTTGCGGACGCTGCGCAAGGCCGGCTTCACGAACGCGGAGATCGCGGACGGCCAGTCGCTATTGGGCCTGTTCGACCCGCTGGAATTGCCGACGGCTTACGCGGGCGACGCCGTCGATACCAACGACATGCTGCACCGGCTCGTCATCTTCAAGCGGCCGCTGGAGGAAGAGTTTCCTGACCCGCGGCAGTTGCGCATCGAGATTCGCAAGACCGTCATTCACGAGCTGGCCCATCACTTCGGCTGGAACGACCGCGACCTGGAGAAGTTCGACGACACGCCGGACCCGTTCGGCAGTGGCGATTCACCCGATCCTGTCTGATAATACTTCCAGCCCCGCTATCGCGATCGCAGGCCCCTTCGGGGAGCAACGGCGCCATGCTTCGCTTCCGCGTCATCAACAAGTTGCAGCAGCAGGAGTTTGAACACCCGTCTGGTCCGATCGAGATCGGCCGCGGCGGCATGCGCGACGACGTGCCGCGCTGCGTCGTTCAGGATCTGTACGTCTCCAAGGACCATATCAGCATCGTGGAGGCGGTTGGCGGCACGGTGCAGGTGCGGAACCTCAGCTCTCGCAACTCAATCCGGCTGGCCGACAACAGCCTCATCGCCGTCGGCGCCCTGCGCGAGCTTGACTCACCGATACGTCTCATGGTCGGCGAGACGACCATCGACGTGGAGACGGTCGGCGAGGAGACGGCCGAGAGCGCCGCCGGGCCGCTCCAGACCATCAGCCAGCCGTTCACCGGGCGCACCCTGGCGACGACCGCCCAGAGTTTGCAGGAACTGGGCCAGTCGCCCGATGCCGAGAAGCTGGCGCAGTGGTTCGAGACGGTCATCGCCGTGCAGCGGGCTGCGGCGGGGTCGCCGGAGTTCTACAGCCAGACCGCCGCCGCCGTCGTCAAGCTCGTCGGCCTCGACAAGGGACTGGTGATCCTCAAGAAGAGCGGCCGCTGGATGGTGCAGTCCCGCTTTCCCGATGAAGACGCCGGCAGCGGCCGCGAGTTCTCCACGACCATCCTGGCCCGCGTCGAACGTGAGCGCCGCACTTTCTTCCAATCCGAGGGAGTGGCAGCCAACAGTTCCGAGAGCTTGCAAGGAGTTGAGGCCGTCGTCTCGTCGCCGATCTTCGACCAGCGCGAACAGATCGTCGGCATGGTCTACGGCGTGCGCAACCGCTTCTCCCGTCTGCGCGGCGTCGCCGGCGGTCTGGGCATCGGCCCGCTCGAAGCCCAGATCATGCAGCTGCTGGCCTCGACCGTCGGCGTCGGCCTGGCCCGGCAAGAGCAGGAGGCGGAGGCCGGCCGGCTGCGCGTGCAGTTCGAGCAATTCTTCTCGGCCGACCTGGCCCGCGAGCTGCAACGCAACCCGCGCCTGCTCGACGGCCAGGAGCGCGAAATCACTGTCCTGTTCAGCGACATCCGCGGCTTTTCCCGGCTCTCCGAGCGCCTGGGGCCGACGGAAACGTGCAAGCTCGTCTCCTATGTCATGGAGAAGCTGACCAACCGCGTGCGCGAGTTCGAGGGCGTCGTGGTCGATTACTCCGGCGACGGCATCATGGCGATGTGGAACGCGCCCGCGACCCAGCCCGACCACGCCGCCAAGGCCTGCCGCGCCGCCCTGGGGATGATCGCCGACCTGCCCGGCATGGACGCCGAGTGGAAGGAACGGCTGGGCGTGCCGTTGAAGCTCGGCATCGGCCTGAACTCCGGCCTGGCGCTGTGCGGCAACACCGGCAGCACGCACAAGTTCAAGTACGGCCCGCTCGGCCACGTCGTCAACCTCGGCAGCCGCACCGAGGGCGCCACCAAGGCGCTCGGCGTACCGCTGTTAATCACCGGCTCGTCGAAGGCGCAGCTGGACGAATCTTTCCTGACGCGCCGATTGTGCAAGGTGCGCGTCGTCGGCATTCACAGCGCGGTGGACCTGTACGAGCTGCGCGCGACCGAGTCGGCGACCCCGGAATGGCTGGCGCTGAAGGACGGCTACGAACACGCGCTGGCGCTGTTTGAGGCGGGCAATTATACCGGGGCGTTGCGGGCGCTTTACACGCTGTTATCCAAACAAGAAGACCATCACGACGTGCCGAGCTTGAACCTGATCGGGCGCGCCGTTGAGCTGCTGCGTGCGCCGCCGGACCACTTCGATGGGATTCTGGAGCTGAGTAGCAAGTGAGGATGGTTCTAGTTTACGTTTCGCGCGGACCGCGCGAAACGTAAACACGAAACGCGCGTCGGAGTTTTCTTGACCCCAGCCTCTCCGTCGATCATTCTTTTAAGTGCGGAGCCGGTAATCCGACCTGGGGAAGCGACATGGTCACTAGCGCCAGCATCAGCGCCGAAATCCTGGCCAAGCGGACGGCGCGGGCCGTGCCGGGGGCGACCACGGCGTATCTCGTCCTCGACACCGAGAGTGTGCCCGACGGCGAGCTGCTGCGCCGCGTCAAGTATGCCGGCGAGGGCCTGTCGGCCGACGAGGCCATTCTCCGCGCCCAATCCGAGGCCAGCGCGGCGTCGTTCACCGGTTCCGACTTCCTGCCGGTGACATTTCAGTATCCCGTTGCCGTCTGCGTGCTGCGCATCGCCGACGATTTCACGATCCAGAACATCGCCTGTCTCGACGCGCCGCAGTTTCGCACCGAGGAGATGGTGCGGCTCTTCTGGCTCGGCGTCTCGCGCTACCCGCGCGCCAGGCTCGTCACCTTCAACGGCCGCGGCTTCGACCTGCCGCTGCTGGAGCTTGCCGCCTACGACTATGGCTTCTCCGCCCGCGACTATTTCGCCGCCCGCAACCGCTACAGCGGCAATCAACTCGACCTGATGGACTGGATCAGTAATTTCGGCGCGCACCGCATGACCGGCGGCCTGGATAACCTGTCGAAGCGCCTGCACGGCGACAACCGCAAGCGCCTGCTCGATGACGTGGACGGCCCGCCCGGCAAGACCGACGGCATCGCCGGCGACCAGGTGTACCAGATGTACAAGGCCGGCCGGTTGCAGGAGATCAACGATTACTGCATGGGCGACACGCTCGACACCTATTTCGTCTTCCTGCGCACGCGCGTGGTGACGGGCGAGCTTTCACGCGACCAGTTGAAGGTACTGGTGCGGCGGGCGCTGGAGTGGCTGGAGAGCAAGGCGGAGAATACGCCGGCTCTGGCGCAGTACCTGACGCACTGGCGGCCGACCAACCTGCGGCTGGCGCAGCTCATGGATGCGCCGGAGAGTACGTGAACCGCGCGAAACGTAAACACGGGGGGGGGGGGGCCCGGCGGGTGGGGGGGCCCCCCCCCGGTTGAGTTGGGGGGGAAGCCAGAAAGT
>JBBQPD010000629.1:0-4469 GCA_038331535.1 Gemmatales bacterium
CTCAATAACATGGTGCAGGGTGTGACGAAGGGCTACGAGAAGCGCCTCAAGATCGAAGGCATCGGCTATCAAGCGACGGCCAAGCAGAAGGGCGTCGAACTGACGGTCGGCTACGCCAACCGCATCCTCAAGGTGCCGCCCGACGGCGTGACCGTGGCCGTGCCCGACGCGACGACGATTGTCATCAAGGGGGCGGACAAGCAGAAGGTCGGCCAGTTTGCCGCCGAGGTGCGGGCCGCCCGCAAGCCGGAGCCGTACAAGGGCAAGGGCGTCCGCTACGAGAACGAACAGGTCCGCCGTAAGGAAGGCAAGTCCTTCAGCGCCGGCGGTTGATCCCATGCCGCTTGCGGCTTAGCGGACCGCTAAGCCGCAAGCGGCCGATAGAGAGTTGCTCCCATGAATCACCAAAAGGGCAAGCTGAAGAGTCAGCTCCGCCGCCGCAATCACGTCCGGCGCCGCATCCAGGGCACGGCCGAGCGGCCGCGGTTGACCGTCTTTCGCAGCTCGAAGCATATTTACGCGCAGCTGATCGACGACGTCGCGGGGACGACCCTCGCCGCCGCCAGTAGCGTGCTGGGCGACGTGAAGACCGCGGTCAAGTCGGGCGGCAACATCGCGGGCGCCCAGGCCGTCGGCAAGAAGCTCGCCGAGGTTGCCAAGGAGAAGGGCGTCCTCAAGGCGGCGTTCGATCGCGGCCACTACAAGTACCACGGCCGCGTCAAGGCGCTGGCCGACGCCGCCCGCGAGGGTGGGTTGCAGTTCTAGTGTATCGCCGCTTGCGGCTTAGCGGGCACCCCCGCGAAGCCGCAAGTGGCAAGCGAAGAGGCGGTTAGCGACTATGGCCAGAGAGCGCGAACGAAAACGCGAAGAGCGGCAGGACGGGCTGGAAGACCGGGTCGTCAAGATTCGGCGGTGCGCCGCCGTGGTCAAGGGCGGTCGGCGCTTCAGCTTCAACGCCCTGGTCGTCGTCGGCAACAACCGCGGCCAGGTCGCCGTCGGCTACGGCAAGGCCAACGAAGTGCCGCCCGCCGTCGATAAGGCAACCAAGGACGCGACCGAGCGCATGAAACGCCAGAAGCGCGTCTCGCTTCGCAACGACACCATCCCGCACCGGGTTGTCGGCCGCTTCGGCGGCAGTCGTGTCGTCATGGTTCCGGCCGGCCCCGGCACCGGCGTCAAGGCCGGCCCCGGCGTCCGCGACGTGCTGGTGCTGTGCGGCGTGCGCAACATCCTGACCAAAGTTCACGGCAGCACCAATCCGCTGAACCTGGTCAAGGCCACGATCAACGGGCTTCTCCTCCTGCGGACGCGCGACGAGGTGGCCCGCCTGCGAGGAGTCAGCCTTTAAGGAAGTGCAGAAGTCAGAATGTAGAAGTCAGAATGAATTGATTCTGACTTCTGCACTTCCGCTGGGAGCCTGTAATGGACCTTTCAACCGTACACGATGGCGTTCACAAACTGCGCGGCAAGAAGCGCGTCGGCCGGGGCATCGGCAGCGGCCACGGCAAGACGTCGTCGCGCGGCCACAAGGGCCAGTGGGCCAGCGCTGGCGCCAAGAAACCCGCCGCGATGTTTGAAGGCGGCCAGATGCAGCTGTTCCGCCGCATCCCGAAGCGCGGCTTCAGCCACGCGACCTGGGACCGCGTCTTTCTCGTCGTCAACGTCGGCGACCTCGACACCGCCTTCGCGGACGGCGATACGGTAGATCAGGAGACGCTCAAGAAGGCCGGCCTGGCGAAGGGTCCGGCCGATGGCGTCCGCATCCTGGGCGAGGGCGAATTGACGAAGAAGCTGGTGGTCAAGGCCCATCACTTTACCAAGTCGGCCGCGGAGAAGATCGCGGCCACGGGCGGCACCACTGAGATTATCCCGGCGCCGAAGAAGCCGGTCCGCAACAAGATGAAGCCGAAGACGCCGAAGTCGTCGTGACCCATCCGGGTCGATGCGGTACACTGCCCCCGTTGCCGACGTCTTCCTATAGCCCCCGACTTATCGGGTGGGTCCATGCGATCCCCCGGCAAGCCGGGGGCTATATGACGTAAGAAGGAACTTATCATGGGCAAGCTGAAGGCGATATTCTCGATCCCTGAGCTGCGGCAGAAGATCCTGCTGACGCTCATGTTCCTGGCCATCTACCGGATCGGCTACGCCATCCCGCTGCCGTTTATCGACCAGTCGAAGATGCCCTCGCGCACCGGCGGCGCTGGCGGCGCCCTGGGGAATATCCTCGGCTTCGTGTCGATGTTCAGCGGCGGCAACTTGAGCCAGGCGACGATCTTCGGCCTCGGCATCATGCCGTACATCTCGGCATCGATCATTTTCCAGCTGCTGGCCGCGGTCTACCCGCCGCTCGAAAAGCTGCGCAAGGAAGGCGCCGCCGGCCAGAAAAAGATCAACGAGTACACCCGCTACGCCACCGTCGTGATCTGCTTCTTCCAGGCGTTCATGTACATTCAGTACGTCATGAGGCCCGGGCCGAACGGCCTCGGCTGGTCGCTGGAAATGTACAACTCCTGGCCCTACTGGCTGGCCATGATCCTGACCATGACGGCCGGCACGGTTTTCCTGATGTGGCTGGGCGAGCAGATCGACGAGTACGGCATCGGTAACGGCATCAGCCTTATCATCATGGCCGGCATCGTCTCGCGCCTGCCGATGGCGACGGTGAGTATCTTCTTCGAGAATGGCCACTTCCGCGATTCCGTCCTCACGCTCGGCGGCGAAGGCATCAGCTTTGAAAAGCTGGTCGTACTGGTGCTGCTGTTCATCAGCGTTGTGGTCGCGGTCATTGCCATCACGAAAGGCCAGCGGCGCATTCCGACGCAGTCGGCCAAGCACGTCCGCGGCCGGCGCGTCTTCGGCGGTACGCGCCAGTCGTTGCCGTTGAAGGTCAACCAGGCCGGCGTCATGCCAGTCATCTTCGCCAGCAGCTTGCTGGTGCTGCCGTTCTTCATCTTCGGTGCGCTCGCCAACGCCACCGACTGGGGTTGGGCTACCTCGCTCAAGGACGCCTTCGAGCGGCAGGGGTACATCTACACGGTGTTGTTTGTCGCGTTGATCTACGTCTTTTGCTACTTCTGGACGGCGATCAGCTTCAACCCGAAGGAAATGGCCAACAACCTCAAGGATTACGGCAGCTTCATCCCCGGATATCGCCCCGGCAAGCGAACCGCCGAATATCTCGAAAAGGTGATGACGCGCATCACCTACGTTGGCGCCGCTTTCCTCGCCGTGGTCGCCGTCATCCCGACCCTGGTGACGACGTTGCTCGAAGTGGACTCCAACGTCGCCCAGTTCTACGGTGGTACCAGTTTGCTGATCGTTATCAGCGTCGCTCTCGACCTGGTGCAGAAGATTAACAGTCACCTGGTGATGCGAAACTATCCTGGACTGACCGAGGATTAGAGGCGGGTTTTCGGTGGTGTCTTCTCTTGCCGCTTGCGGCTTAGCGGCACAGGATCGCTAAGCCGCAAACGGCAAACGATTAGTGCAGCGGGCGGGCCGGTCGTGTTTAGAATGTTTTCGTCCCAAAAACCGGAGCTAAAATCGTCGCGCGAGATCGGCCTGATGCGCGAGGCCGGTAAGGTCGTCGCCGAGGCGCTGCGCCTGTGCAAGGAAAAGGCCAAGCCCGGCGCCAAGACGATCGAGATCGACCAGGCCGTCGAGGCGTTGTACACGAAACATGGAGCCACGCCGCTGTTCAAGGGCTACAAGGCCGGCGGAAATGTGCCGTTCCCCGCGGCGACCTGCATCTCGATCAACGAGCAAGTGGTACACGGCATCCCCGGCCAGCGCGTCATCCGCGACGGCGACCTCTTGAAGCTCGATACCGCCTGCAAGCTCAATGGCTGGTGCGCCGACGCCGCGATCACACTGCCGGTGGGCAACGTCAGCTCGGAGAAGAAGAGGTTGGTGGACGTGGCCTGGCAGGTGCTGCGTTCGGCGATGGTGGAGATGACCCGGCGGAAATGGTGGTCCGAGGTCGCCCGCGAGATGCAGCGGACCGCCGAAAAGGCCGGCTTCAGCGTGGTGACGCAGTACGTCGGCCACGGCATCGGCCGCATCATGCACGAGCAGCCGCAGGTCGCTAACTTCGTCAACAAGGAAGTGATGAAACACGACTTCCGTCTCGACGAAGGCTTGGTGCTGGCGGTGGAACCGATGGTCAACATGGGGCGAGCCGATACCGACACTCTGCGCGACCACTGGACCGTCGTCACACGGGACGGCCTGGCAAGCGCTCACGTCGAGCATACGCTGGCGGTGACGCGCGAAGGGGTCTACGTCGTGACCGCGGACGAGGACACGCTCATCCCGCGACCGTGAGTACTGAGGAGCCGCGCACGAAGTAAGCGGGCTGAGGAGCCGCGCACGAAGTAAGCGGGCTGAGGAGCCGCGCACGAAGTAAGCGGGCTGAGGAGCCGCGCACGAAGTAAGCGGGCTGAGGAGCCGCGCACGAAGTAAGCGGG
>JBBQPD010000630.1:0-4469 GCA_038331535.1 Gemmatales bacterium
AATCCAGTGCAGAAGTCAGTGTGCATAAGTCAGAATGAATACTGAACCATTTCTAATTCTGACTTCTGCACTCTGACTTCTGACTTCGTTTGGTACAACTGCCGCACGCGCCGTGCCAGCAGGTAGTCGATCAACCGCGGCATCAAGCGTTGCAGCCGCAACATCCAGCGGGCGTCCCAGCCCAGCACCGTCTCGGTCCGGTTCTTGCGCAGCGAACGCAGGATGCCGGCGGCGACGTCCTGCGGCGGCATGCCCTTGTCGTAGGCGATCTTCATCCGGCCTTCGTTGCGCAGCAGGTGCCGGGAGAGGTCGCTGCGCGTCAGGCCGGGCAGGACCAATAACACGTCGATATCGTAGCGAGCCATCTCGGCCCGCAGCGCTTCGGTGAGGCCGACCAGGGCGAACTTGCTGGCCGAGTATTCGCTCCAGGCCGGGATGCCGCGCCGGCCGCACATGGACGAGACGTTGACGATGGCCGGCTGGTTGCCGCGCGTCAGCACCGGGATCGCCAGCCGGATCAACTCCGCCGGGGCGAAAAAGTTGACTTCCATGACCTGGCGGAGGACGTCTTCCGTGCCTTCGGCGAAGTGGCCGAAGCTGCCCACGCCGGCGTTGTTGATGAGGGCGTCGAGTCCGTCCCAGCGTTCGGCCGCAGTTGCGAGTAAACGGCGGCGGTCGGCGTCGGAGGTGACATCCGCAGGAACGACCAGCACCTCGGCCCCGGCGGCGGCGAGTTCGCGCGCCAGGGCGTCGAGCTTGTCGGCGGAACGAGCGGCAAGGACCAGACGGGCGCCGGCGCGGGCGGCCTGTTCGGCAACGGCACGACCAATGCCGCCCGAGGCGCCCGTGATCAAAAGGCGTCGACCTTGCAGCTCACGCAGCATGCTCCCGCGGCCCTCCCCGGCTACCGAGTCCGTCCAGATTGTGCAGGCTGCCCTAACCTTATCCGATGCTTGAGAAAGGGCCGCAGCATTTCAGGATTATTCTCGCCAGTTAACCAGGAAGCCCCTCCTTCAGATGGGCAAGGTCGTTACCCCCGCCCTGCGCGCTACAGTCCGACCCCCCAAAGCCCGCGCCCGCCGGAGTGACGGAGAACGAGCGTGAGTCGTTATGCTGCCTACTGTTATAACGGCTGCTGCGGGCGATACAAGGTTGCGGCGGTGCAAAATGACAAATGGGATGGTCGAGAGGAAGGGTCGGGAAAGGGGGATAAAATGACGAAGGCGGCCTGCTTGCGACCCGGTGTCCTTTGCGTTACGATGCGGGGTAGGCCGAGGTGGAAGGAGACGCGATCGTGTCACCCACATTACTAATGCCGCTGACCTACGAACTGTTGCACGACCGCGCGGACTCGCTGCGCCGACATGCGACTCAGGTGCGCACCGCACCGGGCCGCCTGGAGTCGCTGCGGATGTTCGTGCGCGACTGCCTGGGTCTGCCCGACGACTGCCGCGACATGGCGACGGAGGTTCAACGTCAGGCGTTCGACGAGCTGCTGGCGCTGACGCCCGGTTCAACCTTCGACGCGACGCCACTGATCGAACGCCGCCGCTGTGCGGAACAAGTCCTCGAAGCGGTGACTGGAGTAGTCAAGCAGTGCATCGGCCTCGTCGAAGCGCCGGCCCTCGCGGCGAAGTTCGCCGCCGAGGCGCGGGCGCTACGAGAGGCGCTGGCGGAGGTAGGTAGTGTCCGCGAGGATTTCGAGGAGAACTTTCCCATCCCGTCCGAGGAGCAGCGCCAGCAGGCGCGGGTCGAGCGCGCGGCGGGCGGAGGGCTGGAACTGGATGACGCCTTTGCCGAGATCGCGGGCTGCACGAAGGAGGAATGGCTGGCGCGCGTTCGGGCACACGAACAGGCAAGAAAACGTGCGTAGGCTCGGAGGGAATCGTGCCGTACAACGTCATCATTGAACCGCGTGTTCGTCGTCAAATCGCCCATTGGCCGATGCCCGACACGCTCATCGTGGAATGTTACAGTCGTATTCGTGCTTTGCGTGATTTCCCTGCTCGACAGCTTAATTCGCGGGGAACGCCCGTTTGACGGTATGATGTTAGCATTCGATATCGTGGACCCGTTCAACCGCCTCGCCGTCCATCGCTTCGCATTCCAGGTCGTCTACAGCATGGACGAAGAATCCTTGTTCATCGACGCGGCCGGCCATGAACGCTTTACGGTCGGGGCCTGAGGGCGAAATAGACGGAGAGGGAGGAGAAACGAGGGAATGGATACACTCGAAGAATATGTGATTCCGGCTGACCTGATGGCCGAACTACAACAGGCCGCCGACCGGGCCGCCCAAGGAATCCGCGATCCTGAGGCGATGCGGCGGGCCTGTGAGGACATGGACCGCGCGCGGGAAGAATTGCGCCGGCAGAAGGGCGAAATGAATGTTGCCGTCGACCTTGTCCGCGAAATCCGGGACGAGGCATGAAATTCGTTTTGGACACATCGGTGGCTCTGAAGTGGTACCTTCCAGAGCCGGATTCCTCCAAGGCCGCCGCCCTCCGGGACGACTTTCGCAATGCCATTCACGAACTAATCGCGCCGGACATCTTCCCCACCGAGGCGGCCCACGGGTTGGCTCGGGCCGAGCGGCGGAGAATCATCCTTCCTCCGCAAGGCACACGCGACCTGACCAGCCTCCTCTCAACCCTCCCCGCGCTGTATCCCTCGCTCCCCTTGTTATCGCGTGCCTTTCAGATCGCATCACAAGCCCGTATCGGCGTCTATGACTGCTTGTATGTGGCCCTTGCCGAGCGTGAGAGCTGCGCGTTCGTCACCGCCGACGATCGGCTGGTCCGCAATCTTCAGGGGGCGTTTCCTTTCATCGTTTCATTGTCGTCGCTCCCCTGAAGCGGCGGGCACCGCTAAGCCGCAAGCGGCAATTATTCCTGCACGGCGCGCGCCGCAATCGTCGCCACCTGGCCGCGCACCCTGGTCACATTCCCTTTACCTTCCGGGTGAACGCGATTGCTCAGAAAGACGACGACCGTCTGACTGTCGGGATCGATCCAGAGCGACGTGCCCGTGAAGCCGGTGTGGCCGAAACTGCGCGTGGCCGAGAACAGCTCGCCGCGGTTGGCCGAGTACGGTGTCTGCACGTCCCAGCCGTAGGTGCGTAAGCCGGACTTCCCTCCCGCGAGCGGCACGGGCCGCGGCGTCGTCAACAGCTTGACCGTCGCCGGCGCCAGGACGCGCGTTCCCTTGTACGAGCCGCCGTCGAGCAGCATCTGGGCGAAGACGGCAAGGTCGTCCGCGCTGCCGAAGAGACCGGCGTGGCCCGCGACGCCGCCGAGCAGTGCCGCGCGCGGATCGTGCACTTCGCCGACCAGCCATTTGCCGTCGCGCTTCTCCGTCGGGGCGCAGCGCTCGCGTAGCTTCTCGGCGGGGCGATAGCCGGTCTCCTTCATCCCCAGCGGCGTGAAGATATGCTTCGCCGCGAACTGGTCGAGCGGCATGCCGCCGAGCTTTTCGACCAGCTCGCCGAGGACGATGTAGTTCACGTCGCTGTAGACGAAGCGGCTGCCCGGCTCATTCTGCGTCGGCAGCTGACAGATTCGTTCGAGCGCCTTCGCTCGACCGTCGCGATAGTCGGCCACGGGATTGTCGGCGAGCAGGCCGCTGGTGTGCAGCAGCAGTTGCTCGACGGTGATCTTCTCCTTGCCGTGGGCGGCGAACTCCGGCAGATGTTTCGCCACGCGATCCGTCACGCTCAGTTTGCCCTGTTCGACCAGCAGCAGGATCGACGACGCGGTGGCAATCGGCTTCGTCAGCGACGCGAGGTCGAAGATGGTGTCCAGGGTCATCGGCGTTTCCGCAGGCTGCTTGGCGCGCAAGCCGAACGCCTTGCGGTAGACGACCTGCCCCTTGTGGGCGACCAGAACGACGGCGCCGGGACAGTCGCCGCGTTTGAGCGCCTGGTTCACCACCTCGTCGATGCGCGCGAACGGTTCCTCGGCGCGCGGCGACGTGGGGACGGCGAAGACGGCGCAAAGAATGAGGAATGTGCGGATCATGGCGCGTCTCTCGTATTTGCCGCTTGCGGCTTAGCGGGCGGCGTCCGCTAAGCCGCAAGCGGCAATCATTCCAGGCCCATCAGGAATCCTTCCATCTCACCCGCGGCGTGCAGGTCGCCCTTCTTGCGAGCCACGTCGATTCCAGTGCGGTACAGCGCCTTCGCCTCGTCCTCGCGGTCCAGGCCGGCGCAAAGCTGGCCCGCCTGCACGTAGGCGGGGACGTAATCCGGCGCGATGGCGAGCAATTCTTGTAAACAGCGGACCGCCGTCGCCGCGTCGCCGGCGCTGGCGTGTTCCATCGCCAGGCCGTAGCGCAGGAACGGGTCGTTCGGCTCGTCCGCCAGCATGTCCTCGATCTGTTCCTTGCGCGATTTGGCCATGATGGAGTTCCTCCAGGTTTCAACGCTTGGCGAGCGGGGGGCGTCAGCCCCCCGGTGACTCACCGGGGGGCTG
>JBBQPD010000631.1:0-4465 GCA_038331535.1 Gemmatales bacterium
GCCAGCCGCTCGGCTTCCGGTAGAACCGTGTTGGAACGCTCGGCGGCCATGCCAACCGTTGTAGCCGAAACCGAGCAGCTGGCCATTGCAGCTGCTGTAGACTGGTTTACCGAAGCGCGGCGTAGCGCCGCTTCCTGAAAAGACAGGTCGCTGGCCATTGCAGCTGCTGTAGACTGGTTTACCGAATGCTTACCAGAGAAATCACGATGGATTCTCGTTATTGTGCATTGAGGCCCGTTCAGAGATCGTCCAGCTTTCAGGTGATGATCGGCAAAGGAGTTCGGGCGGGAAGCCGGGAGCCCAGTTCGAGACGGGCGGGATGGTTGTCGTCCCAGGGGAGCCGCACCAAGAGCACCGTCAGGGAGACGGCAGCGGTGACGGCGCGTACAGTAGCCATCGGGGGACTCCTGCTAAGGACGTCGAGTAGTATCCACCGTCATTGCAGCTGCGCCCCCCACTTTTGTCTACCTCAATGGACGTAACTCCTTGTACGAGAAGGCTACCAAAGCTGGACGATCTCTGAACGGGCCTCAAAGCAATCACGGGGATGCGCCCCTTCGGCGACCGCGCCTTGCCGCGATGCAGGCTGCTCTCTCATCACCCCGCGACGCCAGGACAAGCATTCTTGCTGTTGAGGACCTGTTTGATCTCCTCAACTTGTTTGCTGAGGTTCTCGACCTTCTGCCTCAATTCGCCGTTCGCCGAGGAGAAGGACCAGCCGAAGCCTATCAGGGCCACGATGATGGTAGCTGCGAATGCTCCGAGCCACTTCGCGAAGTTCAGGCTGTTTGTGACTTCTTTCTTGAACACCTCGTTTGCGGATTTCACGCTCTCAATATCCCGCTCGAAGCGGTGGGCCTGATCGGATAATTGCTGTTTCAGATCGGCCTTGAACAACTCCATTTCACCCCGGAGTCCCGCGATTTGCAAGGCATTCGCGGCTTTTACACCCTCAATCGCCATTTCAAAATGGTGGGCTTGATCGGTTAAAAGTTTTTTCAGATCGGCCTTGAACAACTCCAGTTCATTCCGGAGTCCCGCAATTTGCAAGGTGACTACGGCTTTCACATCCTGTAGTTTCAGATCAAACTGGTGGGACTGTTCGGTGAGCGCCTCTTTCAGATCCGCGATCTCTGAATGGACAGTCTCCTCCAGGGAGTCAACACGTTCGTCAAGAGATTTGACCGTCGGTCCCGTATTGTCCATTGCGTTTCATCTTCTCAATGCCGCCTGCTCCCATTCTTCGCGGGAGAAATCGGCTGCCTCACACCGGCTTCTGCTCGCTCCGATGTCCACGCTCCGCCGCGCGGCGCAAGCGCGCAATCTCCTCCGTCTTCAACGGCCGCGACTTGCCGCTGCGCAAGCGGCCCAGCTCGATCGGCCCGATCGCCGTGCGCTTCAGGCGCATCACCTTGTGCTTCAGCCGGGCCAGCATGCGGCGAATTTCGCGGTTCTTGCCCTCGCTGAGTACGATCTCCAGCCAGGCGCTTTCGCCCTGCGACTTCAGGCGCTTGACGCGCTTCGCCTTGACGTGGCCGTCGCTCAGCCAGACGCCCTTGAGTAGTTGGGCCAGCTCGTCGTTGTCCGGCTTGCCGGCGACCTGCACCAGGTACGTCTTCTCAACGCCGAAGCGCGGATGCATGAGTTTGTTGGCCAGGTCGCCGTCGTTGGTCATCAGCATCAGCCCCTCGCTGTCCTCGTCGAGGCGGCCGACGGTGTAGACGCGCTGGTGGACGTGCTCGACGAGATCGCGGGCGAGGGGCCGGCCGGCGGGATCGTGGTTGGTGCAGAGATAGCCGGTCGGTTTGTTGACCGCCCAGTAGGTCAGCCGTTCGGCCGCCAGCGGCTTGCCGTCCACGCAGACCTGTTGCTTCTCGCCATCGACCTTGGTGCCAAGCTCGCGCACGACCTGACCGTCAACGCTGATACGTCCGCCGGAGATAAGGTCTTCGCAGTGCCGGCGCGAACCGACGCCGGCGTGGGCCAGAAATTTATTGAGACGTTCCATAGCGGGTATTGTACCGAACGGGTCTCAGCCGAACAGCATCCGCATTGAATTGTGCGGTTACGGATGACCATCTCCGCGCTCGATGCTGGTATACAAGTTGCATACATCCAAGAGGGCAATTCTTCGATCATTCATTCGTAGGGGCAACGAACATGAAGCGCGAACCGAATCAGTCCGTCTGGGCGGCTACCGTGCAGATGCCGTCCTGCCCTTCGCTTCAGACGGATATTCGTGCCGACGTTTGCATTGTGGGAGCGGGTATCGCCGGCCTGACCACGGCGTACCTGCTCACCCAGGCGGGAAAATCAGTCGTTGTGCTGGACGATGGTCCTCTGGCCGGCGGCATGACGCAGGTCACCACCGCTCATTTGTCCAACGCCCTGGACGACCGCTACGTTGAAATGGAACGCTTGCACGGTGAACGCGGCGCGCGCCTGGCGGCGGAGAGTCACACCGCGGCGATCAATCGCATCGAAGCCATCGTCAAGAAAGAAGGGATCGATTGCGATTTTGAGCGGCTCAACGGCTACCTGTTCCTCGGCCCGGACGAAAAGGTCGAACTCCTGGAGCGCGAGCTGGCCGCCGCTCACCGAGCCAGCCTCACGGACGTGCAAATGCTTCCGCGCGCCCCGCTGCAGTCCTTTGACACCGGCCCCTGCCTGCGCTTTCCGAACCAGGGACAGTTCCATCCTCTGAAGTACCTGGCGGGACTGACGCGCGCACTCGAGCGCGACGGCGGCAAACTGTTCACTCACACGCACGCCGACCGGATCGATGGTGGTGTTCCCGCGCGGGTAACGGCCGGCAAGCACGTCGTCACCTCCGACGCGGTGGTGGTGGCGACGAACACGCCCGTCAACGACCTTCTCGTCATCCACACCAAGCAGGCTCCGTATCTCACGTATGTGATTGGAGCGCGGGTGCCGCGCGGCGCCGTGGCGAAGGGCCTTTATTGGGATACTCAGGATCCCTATCACTACGTCCGCCTCCAAAGAGTGAAGGACGGCGCCGGCGAACACGACCTGCTCATCGTCGGCGGAGAAGACCACAAGACCGGGCAGGCGGACGACACGCAGGAACGCCACGCCCGCCTGGAAGCCTGGGCACGCGAGCGCTTCCCGCAGATGAACGAGATCGAGTTCACCTGGGCCGGCCAGGTCATGGAGACGATTGACGGACTGGCTTTTATCGGCCGCAATCCCCTGGATCACGATAACGTCTTCATTGTGACGGGCGATTCGGGCATGGGCATGACGCACGGGACCATCGCCGGCATTCTCCTGACCGACCTGATCGCGGGGCGGGAGAATCCGTGGGCGTCCCTGTACGATCCCGCGCGCAAAACCCTTCGCGCCGCGGGCGAGTACACCAAGGAAGCGCTCAACATGGCCGCGCAATACACTGATTGGTTGACCGCCGGCGACGTAGCCTCCGTGGACGAGATTGCCAACGAGAGCGGGGCCGTGCTCCGTCGCGGGCTGACCAAGGTGGCCGTCTACCGCGACGACAAAGGGGCGCTGCATTCGTGCTCGGCCGTCTGTCCCCACCTCGGCTGCATCGTTGGTTGGAACCCGACCGAAAAGACCTGGGACTGCCCCTGCCACGGCTCGCGTTTCGACAGGCTCGGCACGGTTATCAGCGGCCCCGCCAATTCCAACCTCGGGGCCGCGAAAGAGTAAAATGGTGTGTTCCGAAAGTAAGTTTTAGAGCCTGGTGTAGAATTAGTTGGTGCCGCGAGCCGAGCGGCACCCCGATCCGGTTCGGCTCACCGGACAAGCCCACTACTCTCTCTTCAGGAGACTCTCCATGCAACCGCTGTCCCCGTATCGGCGTCTTGGCCTCGTCGTTCTCGCGGCACTCGTCACAGGCGCCACTCTCTTCTTCGGCTCGGACCGCGGCCATTCGGCGGACCCGAAGGCTCCAGATGCGGCGGCCGTCGAGCGGACCCGCGCCACCGTCAAGCTGCTCGACGACGTGCATAAGGGCTATGTCGTCGCCATCACCGCGGCCTACGTCCGCGCCCAGGAAGTGACACCGGCTGCGACGATCGTCAAGAAGGTTTTCGCGCACATGGAAAAGAACGGCCACGGCACCGGCCGCCTGATCGACGCCACCGGCAAGCCGTTCCTTGCGGAAAACGTGGCAAAAACCGACTTCGAGAAACGAGCCGTCGCTGCCATCAAGGGCGGCAAAGCCTACGTCGATGAAGTCGGCACGAAGGACGGCAAGCCGGTCCTGCGGGCCGCGACTGTTGTCCCAGCCGTCATGCCGGCGTGTCTTAACTGTCACCCGCACGTCAAGGAAGGCGAGGTGATGGGGGCGCTGATCTATGAACTGCCGATCAAGTGAGGGAGTGATTGACGAGCCGCGACCGTCAGGGAGCGTTTGATGAAGCGTAATTCCCGCGCTCCCTTACGGTCGCGGCTCGTGAATACCACTTATGGGGCAGGCTCTGAG
>JBBQPD010000632.1:0-4459 GCA_038331535.1 Gemmatales bacterium
AGATTTGCACGTCGATGCCCATCACACGGTCGAGGACGTGGGCATTTGCATCGGCAAGGCGCTAGCGCAGGCGTTGGGCGACAAGGCCGGCATCCGCCGCTACGGCGACGCGACGGTACCGATGGACGAGACGCTCGTCACCGCCGCGGTCGATCTGTGCGGCCGGCCGTTCTGTGTGTGGAAAGTTGAAGTGCCGCTAGAAACGCTCGGAACCTTCAACGCGCAGCTCGCGGAAGAGTTCTGGCGTGCGGTGTCAAGTTCTGGTCTGTTATCCCTGCACGTCGTCTTGCACCACGGCAAGAACACGCATCACATCATCGAGGCCGCCTTCAAGGCGACCGCTCGCGCGCTGCGCGCGGCGGTCGAAATCGATCCGCGTTCGCCCGGCGTCCCATCGACGAAGGGTGTGCTGTAAGGGCGTCAAGTCCGACTTGCGTTGCACGGCAGAAGCGGGATAGAATCACCGCGCTCCCAGGTCGAAGAGAACCGCAAAATGACTCCGACGACTTCCCAACCCGTCACGTATGGCCACGACGCCTCAATTGCGCGATTCTCGGTCGCGCGCTACCAGCGCATGGTAGAGGCTGGCATCCTCTCGTCCGAGGACAAGGTCGAGCTGCTCGAAAATTATGTGGTGCTCAAAATGCCGCGAAATCCCCCACATGATGGAACGATCGATCTGATCTCCGAACGGCTATCTCCCGTCGTCCCCAAGGGGTGGCGCCTGCGCTGTCAGTTAACGATCGTACTCGCTGATAGTCAGCCCGAACCGGACTTCACCTTCGCTCGTGGTGATGCAAGGACATACTGTACTCGTCATCCAACTGCTCGCGACGTCTGCCAACTGATCGAGGTTGCAGACTCCTCACTGCTGCGCGATCAGCGCGACAAGACGCGCATCTACGCTCGCGCGAACATCCCAATCTACTGGATTATCAACCTCGTCGATGGACGCATCGAGGTCTACACGGACCCATCCGGACCGACTGCGGATCCAGCTTACGGTTCGTTCCAGACCTACCAGCCCGGCGATGACCTTCCACTGATTCTCGACGGCAACCGTGTCGGGACGATTCCCGTCGCCGACTTGATCCCGTGACAGGGGTGTCTTGCTCTTGCTGGCGCGGCGAGCTCAATCCGATTTCTTCGGCGGCCCATCCACATTATCTTTCGGCAAGTCATTCTCGAACTGATTCTCGTCTTTCAGTTCTTTCTTCAGCCGAAGCATCTCGTCCTTGAGCTTCTCGATCGTTTCGGCCTGGGCCGGGTCTTTGTACAGGTTCTTCATCTCCTTCGGGTCGTGCTTCAGATCGTACAGTTCCCACTCGTCGATCTTGTTGAAATAAATCAGCTTGTGCTTCTCGGTGCGGACGCCATAGTGCGGCTGGACCTTGTGGTGCATCGGATAGTGGTAGTAGCGGTAGTACATCGACGTGCGCCAGTCCTTGGGCGTCTCCCCTTTGAGGAGCGGCAGGAAGCTCTTGCCTTGCATGTCGGCCGGCACCGAGGCGCCGGCGGCATCGAGCAGCGTCGGCGCGAAATCGACGTTGAGGATCATGCCGTCGTTCACGCTTCCCGGCTTCACCTTGCCCGGCCAGCGCACCACGAATGGCATCCTGATCGACTCTTCGTACATGAAGCGATTGTCGAACCAGTTGTGATCGCCGAGGAAAAAGCCCTGGTCGGACGTGTAAATGACGATGGTGTTCTCGGCCAAGCCGTTCTTTTCGAGGTATTCGAGCACCCGGCCAATGTTGTCATCGATCGATGCGACGCAGGCGAGATAGTCGCGCATATAGCGCTGATACTTCCACTTCTTGAGTGCCGCGCCGGTCAGCCCCTCGGGCGGTTTCACTTTAACGTCGCGCTCCGTCAGGTCGCGATCGATGCGCATGGTCGCCTCGGCGGCCGCGGCGGACTTGCCGAGGTAATCGTCGTTAAACGTCTCCGGCTCGGGAATCTGCACGTTCTCAAAGAGCTTGGCGTGTTTCTCGTCCGGATCCCAGGGGCGGTGCGGCGCCTTGTGGTGGCACATCAGAAAGAATGGCTTGTCTTTCGGCCGCTTGGTGATGAACTCGAGCGCCAGGTCGGTGACGACGTCGGTGACGTAGCCGTCGTACACCTTGCGCGTGCCCATGTCGAAGAGGACGGGTTTGTGATAGATGCCCTGACCGGGAAGGATGTTCCAGTAGTCGAAGCCGGTCGGCTCGCCGCCGAGGTGCCATTTGCCGATCATGCCGGTGTGATAGCCGGCCTTTTGCAGATGTTTGGCGAGCGTCGGCTGGCTGCCGTCGAAACGATTGAAGACCGGTACGCCGTTGAGGTGCGAATACTTGCCGGTCAGGATGGCCGCCCGGCTGGGCGTGCAGATCGAGTTGGTGACGAGGCATTGCGTGAAGCGCATGCCTTCCTTCGCGATGCGGTCGATGTGGGGCGTCTTGTTGACCTTGCTGCCATAGGCACTGATGGCGTGGGCGGCGTGGTCGTCGGCCATGATGTAGAGGATGTTGGGCCGCGAATCAGCCGCACGAACGGACAGGGGGGGCGCCGCCAGCAATCCGGCGAGCAAGGCAAGTCGAATCATGAAGTGAACCCCACGGGCGCAGGCGTTACCGGGAGGGAATTGGTAATAGGCTCAACTCGCGGCGGCCGATAGCGGCGGCGGCCCTTTGGCGATGAATTCGTGGTAGCGACGCCACGCCTCTTTTATTTCGGCAAGCTCTGCCGGAGACAACTCTTTGGGGCGGTAACTGGGGTCTGCTTCATTCTCGCCCTCGTCGTAGGTCATGCGGAGTGTGTCACCCACCCACGACAGTTTTGGCGGCATCGTTGTTGGGCCTGACATGGAAGAATTACCTCCGAAGGACATCCAGGTAGAACTGGGCGACCACTTCTTTATCGATCTGGATATTGATAGTATACCGCCCTGGGACGGGGAAATGGCAATTTTTCACCTTGAGTTCGAGCAAGTGAGACATCCCTCGGCCCGGAGACGCATACCACTTTGAAAGTTTGTGAATCGTTCGCTCTCGCTCCAGCTGCGATACCACCAACTCCAACGGACCCTCGCCGCTTCCATCAAACAAGGTACCGTAGATGGTGAAGCTCTTCATGGAGGGGCCTGGCTCTGTCCACGGCAGCCATATAAAGACATTCGCGAGTGAGTATTGCGCTCGGATGGAATCGACTTCCAGACGCTCACACAACACCAGTTCCATAGCCAGTGGCAGCTTCTTCATCGTGTGGCCCTTTCATACCATTAGTCCCAGCACGTCCAACAGCTGATCGATCTCGCCATCGCTGCCGACGGACACGCGCAGTCCGTCACCGTAGCCCTCATAATTCATGTAGCGCACCAGAATCCTGCGGCGTTTCAGTTCCTCGTAGATCGGCTTTGCTGGACGCTCCGGATGGCGACACCAGACGAAGTTCGCCCGACTCGGTGTGACGGCAAACCCTAGCCGCGTCATCTCACTCTCCAGCCGCGCCCGCGTGGCAAGTACCTTGGCGCGCGTCGCATGGAGATAATCCTGATCGTCCAGCGCCGCCGCCGCCGCGACCTGACTGAGTACGTCGCAGTTGTACGAATCCTTCACTTTGATAAGCTCGCGCACGATTGCCGGGTCAGCGACGAGGAAGCCGAAGCGGATGCCGGCCAGGCTGTAGGACTTGCTCAGCGTCCGCGTCACAATTACGCCCTTTCCGGAGCGCACAAGTCCGAGAGCGTTCTCTTCCGCGAAATCGACATACGCCTCATCGACGACGAGCGGTCCGTTTAGCGCCGCCCTCAGCCGGTCAAGTGCGGTAATCGGAAGCTGTGTACCGGAGGGCGAGTTCGGATTGGCGATGAACGTCAGGTTTGCGGATTCAATCGGCCACAGTTCAGGGAGTCCCCACTCGACCGTGAACGGCACCGTCTGAAAGCGAGCGCCCTGTAACTCAGCAAGTGTGCGGTACAGCAGATAACTCGGCGTCGGCGACACGACGAGACCGCCTTCGGGGACGAAGGCGCGCGTTACAATCGTCAGCACATCGTCGGAGCCGTTGCCGATGAGGATGCCGTCGGGATCGACATTTAGCACACGGCTGGCGACCTGTCGGAAGTGCGAGCCGACCGGGTCGGGATACTTGCGCAGCCGGTCGCCGGTGAGCGCGTCGCGCAACGCCTCGAAGACGCGCGGCGAGGGCGGATAGGGGTTCTCATTGGTGTTGAGCTTGATGAACTCACCATCGCGCGGCTGCTCGCCGGGGGTGTAGCCGGTCATGGCGCGGATGGCGGTGCGGAGAGAGTCGTTCATGATGATGAGGCGGCGAACCGGCTGCGTGAGCTGCCGGGAAGTTATGGCCCTAACAGGCCTCTCAACCACCCGGGTGGGCGCCAAATCATAAAGAAAGACAAACTCCGCACCGCCAGCCGCGCCATGACGGGCTAAACACCCGGCGCGCGGCCGCGCGAGGC
>JBBQPD010000633.1:0-4437 GCA_038331535.1 Gemmatales bacterium
ACACAGTACCTTACATCCCACGATGACGTGTTATTTACTGGAGAGCCGTGTGCGATGAAAGTCGCAAGCAC
The DNA here is from genome assembly GCA_038331535.1 of Gemmatales bacterium. Classification (GTDB taxonomy): domain Bacteria; phylum Planctomycetota; class Planctomycetia; order Gemmatales; family Gemmataceae; genus JBBQPD01. Next base: position 72 of record JBBQPD010000633.1, read on the forward strand.
GGTTCGGAGGGAGGCGGCTGGAAAAGGGCGGTTCAATTGTGAACCGTACCTCGCTGGCCGCCCACCCTACTGCTACTATTTAGCGACACCTGATTGGGAGAGCGACGATGCCGTTGATGAGTCGCAAGGTGGATTACGCCCTCCTGATCCTTTCGCACCTGTACAAAAATCCCGAGGGGGCGTCGGCGCGTGAGATCGCCGCACGCTTCACATTGAGCCGAGCCTTTGTCGCCAACATTCTCAAATTGTTGTGCCACAAGGGCTTTGTCGCCAGTCATCGGGGCGTCAAGGGTGGTTACGTGTTGCATCGCGCGGCCGAACAGGTTTGCCTGTCCGACATCATCGAAGCGCTGGACGACTCGTTCCAGCTGGCGGAGTGCAACCAGTCCGCGCACGCGGACATTTGTATCCTGACGGCGATCTGTCCCCTGAAGAACGCCATCGCCGAGGTCCATGAGCGCCTCCGCGACGTGCTGAGGACCGTGACCCTCGCGGACCTGTTCCGGCCGCGCAGGTCGAATGCGGAACCTACTCGACTCGAACTGCTGCTGCCGCCGGTTGCGGCCGAGAAGCAGTTCGCGGCGAATTAATAATTTTGCGGAGAGAACCGGGCAATGGTCAAGCTGCCGATTTACATGGACAACAACGCCACGACACGCTGCGATCCGCGCGTCGTCGATGCGATGCTGCCCTTCTTCACCGAGGACTACGGCAACGCCGCCAGTCGCAACCACGTCTTCGGCTGGCGCGCCGAAGAGGCGGTCGAACAGGCCCGCGAGCAGGTCGGTAGCCTGATCGGCGCCGGCGCCAAGGAAATCATCTTCACGAGCGGCGCGACCGAGAGCAACAACCTTGCGATCAAGGGCGTGGCCTCGATGTACCGCAAGAAGGGCAATCACTTCATCACCGCCGTGACCGAACACAAGGCGGTGATCGATCCCTGCAAACGCCTCGAACGCGACGGCTGCCAGGTGACCTTTCTACCCGTGGATAAGTATGGCCGAGTCTCAGCCGAGCAGGTCGCCGCGGCCATGACGGACAAGACCGTCCTGGTCAGCATCATGGCCGCCAACAACGAGATCGGCACGCTGCAACCGCTTACGGAGATCGGCAAACTCTGCAAGCAGCGCGGCGTGTTGTTCCACACCGACGGCGTCCAGGCAGTTGGCAAGGTGCCGATCGACGTGGACGAGATGGGCATCGACCTCTTGAGCCTGTCGGGGCACAAGATTTACGGGCCGAAGGGTGTCGGCGCTCTCTATGTTCGCCGCAAGGATCCGCGCGTCCGGCTCGACCCGCTCATCGACGGCGGCGGCCACGAGCGCGGCATGCGCAGCGGCACGCTGGCGGTGCCGATCATCGTCGGCCTCGGCATGGCCGCCGAGCTATGCCGCAAGGAGATGGAAATCGAATCGCTGCGGCTCCTGCGTCTGCGCGAGAAGCTGAAGAAGGGCATCGAGTCGAAGCTGGAAGACGTGTATCTCAACGGCCACCCGACGGAACGGCTGCCGGGCAACATGAACCTCAGCTTCGCCTACGTCGAGGGCGAGGCCCTGATGATGGGCATGAAAGATGTAGCAGTAAGCTCGGGTTCGGCCTGCACGTCGGCGAGCCTGGAGCCGAGCTACGTCCTCAAGGCGCTGGGCGTCGGCGACGAGCTGGCGCACAGCAGCATCCGCTTCGGCCTGGGGCGCTTCAGCACGGAAGAGGAAGTGGACTACGTTATCGACGACGTGGTGCGGGCGGTTAATCACCTGCGCGACATGAGCCCGCTGTACGAGATGCACAAGCAGGGCATCGACCTCAAAACGGTGCAGTGGGCGGCCCACTGATCGCGGCGCGTGGTCGGCTTGCCGTTTCGCGGAAAGCGCTGGAGAGTCCAACGGAGGATTGACAGACATGGCGTATAGTAACAAGGTTCTCGACCACTATAACAATCCGCGCAACGTCGGCAGCTTTGATCGCTCCGACCTCAGCGTGGGCACCGGGGTCGTTGGCGCCCCCGAGTGTGGCGATGTAATGAAACTCCAGATCAAGGTCGATCCGGCCACGGGCCTGATCGAGGACGCGAAGTTCAAGACGTTTGGCTGCGGCAGCGCCATCGCTTCCAGCAGCCTGGCGACGGAGTGGCTCAAGGGCAAGACGATCGACGAGGCGATGGGCATTCGCAACACGGAGATCGTCGAAGAGTTGGCCCTACCGCCCGTGAAAGTTCACTGCTCGGTCCTGGCCGAGGACGCCATCAAGGCGGCCATCAAGGACTATCAGCAGAAGCAGACCGCCGGTGAGGCTCAAGAGGCCGCCACGGTCTGAGAAAGCGGGACTGTGAGCCCGCAGCGCAAGCAAGGACATACTCAAGGGTTTCCAAAAAGGAGGCATTCCCATGCCGATTACCGTGACCGAGAAGGCGGCAGGCGAGGTCAAGCGCATCATCTCCGAGCAGGCCGACACGGGTTCCTTCCCGGAGAAGGTTTACCTGCGCCTGCGCGTCGTGGGCGGCGGTTGCAGCGGCTTCCAGCACAAGCTCGACCTCGACCCGCAGGTCAGCGAGAAGCTGGACGAAGTGTTCGAGTTCCACGGCGTTCCCGTGGTCGTGGACAAGCGCAGCCTCATGTACCTGAGCGAGGCGGTCGTCGATTTTCACGACGACCTCAACAAGCGCGGCTTCAGCATTACCAACCCGAGCGCCAAGAGCACCTGCGGCTGCGGCAGCTCGTTCTCCATGTGATCCGGTGTTGCCGCTTGCGGCCCACACAGGCCGCAAGGCGGCAGCAGCGACGGAAGCGAATCATGGCGGCGACGCCCCAACCGAGCACCACCGAGACGCACTTCGAGCGCCTGGGACTGGCCCGTCGTTTTCCCGTCGATCTGGCGGAATTGGAGCGCAATTACCTCGCTCGCAGCCGGGAAACGCATCCGGACTTCCAGGAGCAAACAGTCCCGGCGCAACGGGTAAGCATGGAACGGTCGGCGGCCCTCAACAACGCCTATGCGACGTTGAAGCAACCCTTCCGGCGGGCCGAGTATCTGCTGGCGGTGTTGGGTGGTCCGAGCGCGGCAGACCACAAGGAGATTTCGCCTGGCTTCCTGGAAGAGATGCTCGACCTGCGCATGGAGATCGAGGATCTGCGGGAAACCCGAGACCCGGACTCTCCACCGTGGCTGGCGATGGAACAGCGACTCGTGCGCCGCTACGAAGCGCTGCTCGACGAGTTGGCCCGGCGCTTTGGACAGTACGAGGAGTTGACAGCGGAGTCTGCCGGCCGTCAAGGCGTGCTGGTGCAAATCCGCCAAGTCCTGAACGCGGCCAAGTATATCCAGGGACTCCTGCGCGACTTGAGGGCGGATTAGGGCGCTTAGCTCAGCGGTAGAGCGGCATGTTTACACCGTGCGGGTCGTGGGTTCGACTCCCTCAGCGCCCATTTTGTTTAGCCGCGAGCGCTGAGCCCTCAGCGCTCGCGGCTAAACCATTTCGAGACAGTAATCATGACCTCGAACGTCGTCGGCATCGACCTGGGCACCACCTTCAGCCTCGCCGCCTACATGGAAAAGGGTAAGCCGGTTGTCGTGCGCGACGCTGAAGGTATCGCACTCGTGCCGAGCGTCGTCAGTTTTCATGAGGATGGCAGCGTTCTCGTCGGCAGCGAGGCACGGCGGCGCTGCCTCAGCGATCCCGACCACACCGTCTACAGCGTCAAGCGCCTTATGGGCCGCACGCTCGCCGATTTGAAGAAGGAATTGCCGCTCATTCCCTATCAGGTCGTCGAGCGCGAGGTCGAGCCGGGCCGCAAGGTGCTGCACGTGCGCATCGGCGGCCGCGAGCACACGCCGGAAGAGCTATCGGCCCTGATCCTGAAGGAGCTGCGCCGCCGCTCCGGCAACCCAACCAAGGCCGTCATCACCGTACCCGCCTATTTCGACGACACGCAGCGCCAGGCGACGCGCGACGCCGGCCGGATCGCGGGCCTCGATGTGCTGCGCATCGTGAACGAGCCGACGGCCGCCGCCCTGGCTTACGGTCTGGACCGCAAGCGCTCCGGCATCGTCGCCGTCTACGACCTCGGCGGCGGCACGCTCGACTGCTCGATCCTGTCCATCGCCGACGGCGTCTTCAAAGTCCTCAGCACCAACGGCGACACCTACCTCGGCGGCGACGACTTCGACCGGGCGCTCATGGAGGTGGTCGCCAAGGATCTTGGAACGGACCTCAGCCACCGCGACGCCGAGCTGCTGCAATACCTGCGCGACCAGGCCGAGCGCGTGAAGATCCAACTTTCTTCAGCCGATACCGCCGAATTCAAACTGGACATTGCGGAGCGGAAATTGTCGTTTCGCCGCACATTCACGCGAGCCGAACTGGAGGAGC
>JBBQPD010000634.1:0-4437 GCA_038331535.1 Gemmatales bacterium
GCACGGCAGCTCCTTCGCTGGGGCGCGCAGGCCGCGCAGCACGTCGGCGCGGAACGGGGCTTTTTGAAGGCGAGCGTTCGGCTTGTGGTCGTCGATAGTTTTCATGAAAGCTCCTTGGCCAGGCGAATGCCGGAGAACTGCCAGCGGGCGTCGGGCGGAAAGAAGTTGCGATAGGTCGGCCGGGCGTGGCTGCGCGGCGTGGCGCACGAGGCGCCGCGCAAGACGAGTTGATTGCACATGAATTTGCCGTTGTACTCTCCCAGCGCACCGGCCGACGGCTGATAGCCGGGGTAACCCACATACGGGCTACTCGTCCACTGCCAAACGTCGCCGAACAGCTGAAAGACCGGACCGCGGTCGTCTGCTGCGGGAGCGACGGCAGGATGGAAGCGGCCGGCGTCCTGGAAATGACCAGGTGGAGTTAGTCCGGCGGCAGCCGTCTCCCATTCTACCTCCGTCGGCAAGCGCGTCCCGGCCCAGCGCGCGAAGGCGTCGGCCTCGTAATAGCTCACGTGGCAGACCGGCGCACGCGGGTCGAGCGGCCGGAGGCCGGCGAGCGTCACGGCGAACCAGTAACCGTCTTGCTCGTGCCAGTAGAGGGGCGTCGTCCAGTCCCCGGCCTTGCGGGCAGCCCAGCCGTCGGACAGCCAGAACTCCGGCCGGTCATAACCGCCATCGGCGCGGAAGGCCAGGTAGTCTTCGTTGGTCGTCAGCCGGTTCGCAAGCCGAAACGGGCGCAGGAAGACTTGATGCCGCGGCGACTCATTGTCGAACACGAAGCCGGCGCCATCGTGGCCGATCTCGACCAGTCCGCCAGGGAACGTCACCCAGGCGGGACCGGGAGGCGTGGAATTGTCGTCGGCCTTCGCCTCCCGGTAGACGGGATGGAGGGGGTTCGCGGCCCAGGCGTGCTTCAGATCGGCGAGGATCAATTCCTGATGCTGCTGCTCGTGGTGTAGCCCCAGCTCAAGGGGAGACGCGACCCGGCCCAGCACTTCCGGCGGCGCGGTCCGCAACAGCCGAAGCACCTGTTCGTCCACGTGCTTGCGATAGTGGTGGATTTCGTCCACCGTCGGTCGCGATAGTAGACCCCGTTGCGGGCGCGGCCAGCGCGGGCCGACGGCCTCGTAGTACGAGTTGAACAGGAAGCCGAATTGCGGGTGAAAGGGACGATAATTCGCCAGATTTGGCGTGAGAATGAACGTCTCGAAGAACCAGGTCGTGTGGGCCAGATGCCACTTGACCGGGCTGGCGTCGGGCATGGACTGGAGGAGGTAATCTTCGTACTCAAGCGGCTCGCACAATGTTTCGGTACGGCCGCGAACGTGTTGATAGCGATCCGCCAGGGCAACACGTTCAGCCATCGACATATCCGTCTTCCGGGGGTAGTCTTTCGAGAGTTGAGTGTGCAATCGGGATGCCACAGTTTACCGTTTCGCGGATTCGCGCCGCGCGAAACATAAACAAGAGGAGAGGCTCACTCTTCCTTGCCCGCTTCGTCGAAGAAATGGCGCGCCGCCCGGCCGCTGACCTCGCCGACGCGCAGCAACTCGACCGCCAGCCGCTCCACCGCCCGCCAGTGCGCCGATTTGCTTAACAAATGCTCGGCTTTCGACAGCACGCGGTTCGCCAGGCGCTCGGCCTTGCGTTCGTTGCCGGCGCGGTCCAGGGCCAGCTCGCGCGCGTAGCGCAGGTCGCGGGCGGCGCCGTCCCAGGCGTAGTCGCCGGTGTGGATCGCCTCGGCGGCCAGGCCGGCCAGGGCGATCAGCATCTCGCGCTCCAGCCAGTCTTCCGATGGACGAAACACCGCCTTGCGGAACTCGCAGTGGCCGAGGAACTGCGCGTCGGCCCGGATCGAGACGTGATCGACGGGACGGCCCAGCGCCAGGGCCATCACGGCGTGGCCGGCCTCGTGATAGGCGGTATGTTCTGCGATCGGGTCCATGCGTGTCACCTCCCCTCCAGTTTACCCCAAGCGCCCGACCCGGCCAGAGCACACTAGCCCCTTGACCAGCCCCGCTGGTCTGCGATAATCGAACGTCCCAGGCGCAGTCTCACTCCGTCAAGGTGCTTCATGAAACGCTCCTTCGTCCTCGCCGTCCTCGCGCTCGCCCTGCCGTCCTCGGCACTATCTCAGCCCGGCAAGGAGAAGCTGGCCTTTCGCACCGCCTCGGTCCAGCGCGGCAGCCTGAATGCGACCGTCAGCGCGACGGGAACGCTCCAGCCCGAAGAGGTCATCGACGTCGGCGCCCAGGTCGCCGGCACCGTCGTCAAGTTCGGCGCCGAGCCGCGCGACGGCAAGAAGACCATCGATTTCGGCACGCCGGTTGAGGAGGGGACCGTCCTGGCCCAGCTCGAGCCAACGCTGTACAAGGTGCGCGTCGAACAGGCCAAGGCGCGCGTGTCGCGGGCCGAGTCCGAGTCGCGCCTGACCGATGTCCAGTCGCATCAGGCCGAGCTGGTGTGGACCCGGCTGGAGAAGGTCGGTCGGGCCGTCGCCAGCGAGGAGCTGGCCCGCGCTCGCTACGAGTTCGAGCTGGCGCGCGTCCAGAGCGAGATTCAGCGCGCCGCCATCAAGGAAGCCGAGGCCGCCCTGCAAGAGGCCGAGCTGAACCTCAGTCTCACCACCATCCGCTCGCCAATCAAGGGAGTCCTCCTCGAACGGCGCGTGGACCTCGGCCAGACGGTGGCGCCCAGCCTCAACAGGTCGTCGCTGTTCGTGATAGCCCGCGACTTGAAGAGGATGCAGGTGTGGGCACAAGTTCACGAGGCCGACATCGCCCTCGTCAAGCCCGGACAGGCCGCGACGTTCACGGTCGCCGCGTATCCGAAGGAGGTCTTCAAGGGCGACGTGGCCAATATCCGCCTCAACGCCAACACGATCCAGGGCGGCGTCACCTACAACGTCGTCCTTCAGGCGGAGAACCCGGCCGGCAAGCTTCTGCCGTTCATGACGGCGGACGTGCGTCTCACGACCGCGCAGAAGAAAAGTGCCCTGCTGGTGCCGAACGCCGCCTTGACCTGGCTACCGGAGGCGAGCCAGGTCACGCCGTCGTCGCGCGGTCAGTTCTACGAGCTGGAGGCGCTGCGTAAGGACAGCCGGGTGAAGCGCGTCGTCTGGGTCGAGGAGAAAGGTTACGTCCGGCCGGTGGTGATTAACGTCGGCCTGAGCGACGGGCAGGCGACCGAGGTGGTTGATGGCGAGCTTAAGGAAGGGGCAGGCGTCGTGGTCGGCAACTGAGCGGCGAGCATGTCCGCCACGCTCCGAGTATGTCCGCCACGCTTGGCGGATATACTTGTCGACGTAAGACCATGCTGTTTATGACCATGCGGCGGCATCTGCGCATGTCCGCCACGGCGACGTACCGTCTGACTCCCTGACAGAACTGCTCGGAAAGTCTCTGATTTTTCGCGAAATTGGGCTCCCCACAACCTTTCCGACCGCGGTAGTCTCTCCCCAGAGGCACAATCGCGGCGGGTAGCAATGCATGCGAAAATTATGGCACCCGGCGCCGGTATGAAAAATCAGTCGTGTGTTGGTGGAGGTTCTGATCGTGCGTCGTTTACAGGCTAAACCGAAGGATCGCCGCAAGGTGCCAATCCCTGCTGAACTTCAGGATTCCTTACGCGAGGTCTTCGAGTTGATTCAGCAAGCGAAAAACGACCCGGACATTTTAATAGCCTTCGATGATGCGATCCAAGTCGGTGCAGTCTGTGGTGGTCGATACGGCAAGAAACCTCGCCCCTACGTCCTGACGTACTATACCGAGGGTGATACAGACAAGGGACGATGGTTTCTCACGTTACATCGCACTGAAATTGAAGATATCGGTGATGGGCGGATGGCTGATATCACGATGTATTGCTGCATGTCGGCTGATTGTCGGTGCAGGTTTCGCGAGGCCAATGAGTACTGCTTCTATTGCGATTATGTCGATGACTGAGGGGTGTCGTGGTCGTGGTCGGAAATAAAGGAGCCGCGCACGAAGTAAGTGGGCAGAACGCCCGCTTACTTCGTGCGCGGCTCCTTGCGTCAATCCCTCTCCACCTCTTCCCCGCCGACCTCGCATCCTTCGCACAGGCTGTACTGGCAGCGGGTGCAGCGGAACAAGCCGCGCAGCATGATGAGGGCGCCGGCGCAACAGGGACACGACGGCATCCGCGTCGCTGTCCCGGTTTTGCGAGTGTCTTCTTGGGGTGTGTTTGGGGTAGCCGGCATTACCGTTTCCTCATGACGCGGTGAATGGGTTCCATATCCTCGCAAATCAACCTAACGCGGGTAAGTTGCAACCGGTCAGCAACTACAGAAAACCCGTCTGGCTAAAAGCTGATAGCTATCAGCTTTTAGCTGTCAGCAAGAACGCGGTTCAACATTGTGAACACAAGTACATTATACCATGCCTGAACCTGTGTACAAACTCGGTAGAACAGAGCCAC
>JBBQPD010000635.1:0-4434 GCA_038331535.1 Gemmatales bacterium
TTCGTGGAAGCGCCGCCGGCTCCACGCGATGGCAAAACGGTCGGCCTATCTCCGGTAGATTGTCGGCGTCTCTTGGACGCGCCAATCGTGGAAACGCCAGCTGGAGTGCGTGACTGCGCGCTGCTGGCAGTGCTCGCGTTCACCGGTTGCCGCGTCGGAGAACTCTGCCGACTGCGCATTCGCGATTACAAAACGACTGGCGCTCATCGAATCCTGGAAATTCAAGGCAAGGGCGGAAAGGAACGGCGTGCGCCATTGCCAGTGGAGGCGGTCGAACGTCTGGATGAATGGCTTGTTGTGCTCGCCGCTACGGAAGGTCCACTCTTCCGTCCCACGCTGACCGCTCGTGGGCACGGGCGCGATGGCTTCCGCCCTCAACCGATGTCTCGGCGAGCCGTGGAATACTTGATGGAACGATATGTTTGTAAGTTGGGCCTGGATCCGTCCGTCACGGTCCATTCCATGCGCGTGACCGCGATCACCACGGCTCGTGAACGTGGCTGCGACATCGTTGATCTCCAGGATTGGGCCGGACATGCCGATCCGCGCACGACACTCACTTACATTCGCAACCGGGACCGCTTATCGCGGTCGCCAGCGTATGCGCTCAAGTATTGAGGGGGAACAGAACTGATTGCTACCGCGCAGCGGTTTAGTTCAATGTCCTTTATCATGCATCGGTTCTTTTCGGCAACCGCTGGAATTCCACGATTTTCCAACAAGATACCCCTTTGCGAGAGAATCAGAATCCGACGATTTCAGTGCATGATTCCTTGACTCTTTCACCTCGGTCGGCATCCTTTGAGAGGTGGGGAACAGCTCGGCGAGAAGCCGGTGCTAAACCATCGCCTGTGACGGCACGGAGAAACCCCTGTATCGCAGGACTTCGCATTCTCGAAGAGCAGCGTCGGCCACTTCGCGGACCAGGGCACCATTCACGCGGTCGGCGTTCGGTCTCCGTCGCGCGACGGTCGATCAGTTGTGGGAATTACGTCAAAAGTTATCCGGACTCAATTTATACAGACGTTTCCGCCGCCCGGTAATCTGCGTCGGTAAGCAATTCGCCGCGGATCTCCTCCAGCCACGCCGTCAGGTACGGGTCGCCCCAGGTCAGGAGCCGTACCCCCTCGCGGCCTGGTTGCTCGACCCCATGGGAATCCTGAGTTGGCCCGGTCGGTGGATGGCGGTCGGCCAGTTCGCCATTGAAGGTTGCCAGGATCTCCTCTGTGCCGCCGATGCCCAAATGGGGCGGCGCGTACGGCCAGGTGATTCCCAGGCAGCCTTGCGTTCCATCTCCAGCCAGGCTCGACATGCCCGGTTCCGGTACATTGCGGATGTGCATTCCCGGTGCGGGGTGCAAGAGGCACCATCCGGCCAACTGGTTTTGGGTGGCTGGCGGCTCAATTTCGTCGTTTGACGATATGCTTGACAAGTCGTCCGGCAGGCGTTCGATGGCGGCAGCGACGGAGTGTACCTGTTGTTGTCGGGCCGCCTCAAGCTGCCGCAAGGCCTCAGCCCGTTCGATCTCGCCCTGCGCCAGCTTGCGAAAAATCCGGGGCATCTCAGCGAGGATTGGTTGGAGGGGACCGACGACATTCTCGAAGACTCCGATCCGGTCCTTGAGCGTCGCGTAGGTGTCTTCCTCGATGGTGCCTGTCATGTACAGATTGGCGATCAGCACCACATTGGCTAGTTGGCCGATGCGGTCGATACGTCCGATCCGCTGTTCAACGCGCATCGGGTTCCAAGGGAGATCGTAGTTGACCAACGCCGAGAACTCTTGAAGGTTCAAGCCTTCGGAAGCGGCATCGGTGCCCAGAAGAATGTCGATGGCTTGGGGATGGCTACGCTTGCAGCGAGCTTTGACGTCCGCCTTGTCCACCAGCCGCCAATTGTTCTGTCCTGGATCCCAAACCTCCCCGCCACGTCCCGAATAGCACGCCATGCGGCTACCGTACCGGGCGATGAGTTTGCTTCGGATGTAATCGAGTGTATCGAGATACTGAGTGAACACGATTACCCGGTGACCGCGTTCGAGCAAATCAGAAAGGCGCTGGGCAAACTCCTGAAACTTGCTGTCGTCATCGATACAGCTCAGCCTGATAATATAGTCCTGCAAATAGAGCCGCTCTTCCTCCAGTTTCAGGCGACGTTGGGGGTCGGCGTGAAGGCGCATCAGCCGATGGCGCTCGCGCTCCAGGGCGGCAGAAACATCCATGTCATCATCGTCTTCTTCGCCCTCGCTGAGCGTCTGTTTCAACAGTTCGGCCTCGTCCATGACGGCTAAGTCTTGCTGGACTGCGGCTACCAAGTCGCGCCGCCGCTCCAAGCTCTTGCGAAAAGCCGCAAAAGAGCTGGCCAGGCGCTTTCGAAATACCGCCATCAGAAAACCGACGCCGCTTCGCTCGTCCGGTTCCACCTCAGCCAGACGGTAGAACTTGCTGCAAAGTTCGTCGATGCGCGTGTAAAGCTTCTTCTCTTCATCCGACTGAAAGATAACCGGCACGTCCTCCGGCGTCCGATCGGCGAGTCCAGCACGCAGCAATCCGCGATCCCGGTACGCTCGCAGCGTCTGGCGCGTGTGTCGGAACATGTGGACAGCCAGCGGAGTTTGCCGAGCCAGATAGGGAGTCATGCCCTCAGCTTGTTGGGGCAGCAGTCCTTGCAAGCCCAAAGACAACCCTGGACCATTGTTCTGGATTCGCTGAACGAGGCTACGCCATTGCAAGTCAGTCCAGTGTGTCGGCACCTCGCTGGCGGACAAATCGGGCGCGCCAATCTCGACCGCCCGCCGGGTCATGGCGACGACGCCAGCCCGCTCATTCTTGATCACCGCGAACATCCGGAGCTGGTCAAAGAACCGCTCGAATTCGCTCAGCCTACTCCACGGCCCCCACCGCGAATCGTCAACGCCGGCCAGCAACAGGAGGTCATGGACTTCGTGCGCCGCTAACTGCATCGGCGTGGCCGTCAGCAGCCAAAGACATCGGTAGAGTCGCCGAGCCTTCAACTCTTGAAGCAAGCGGAGGAATAAATTCGGTTCCTCGGCTCCAAACACTCGCCGGCGCGCGGCGTGCGCCTCGTCCACCAGGACGGCGTCCCACGGCCTGGACGCGGCCAGGACCGCTCCTTGCCGTTCCTGCCGGGCGATCAGGTGCCGCGACACGATCACGATGCCGTCCTCGTCCCACGGCCTGTCGCAGCGTCGCGTGCGGCCGCCGACGTCGTGCAGCATCTGGCCGTCGTAGAACCAGGCGGTGAGGGCGAACTTCTCGCGCAGCTCCTCCATCCACTGGCGGATCAGGTTTCGCGGAGAGACGATCAGCACGCGCCGCAGTTTGCCCAGCAGGATCAGAGACCGCAGGACCAGTCCGGCCTCGATGGTCTTGCCAAGCCCGACTTCGTCGCAGAACAGGTACGACTGGGGAAACCCGGCCACGGCACGGCGGTGGACGATGGTCTGGTGCGGAAACGGCAGGAGGGGCTTGCCGTCGGCCCACAAAGGGTGCAGGACCAACGCCTCGCCACCAGGCAGTCGCGGGGCGTCGAGGAACCACTGGGCCCGGATGCGGTCTTGCAGAGAGGGCACCGCGACTGCCGCCCGCTTCTCCAGGGGGTCGTGCCGGGGTGGCTGCTGGTCCGGCGGCTGAAAGGCGGCCAGGTACTCGACGACGGCCCGGGGCAGCGGCAGTACCAGCAGGCCGGGATCGAGGCCGCGCCAGATTTTGTCGAACTCGTCGATGTAGAAGTGACAGTCGTCGGCGTCTTGCTCCGAGGCCCAGGACCGCTTCACCTCGAACATCTCGCGGTTGCGCGCCCAGGCGGCGCTGGTCTCGTTGACGCTGCCCTGGAAGACGATGACGCTGTCGTCGCCGTTGTACAGGATGCCGGCCTTGGGGTGGTACAGGGCGCCGCCGCGTCCCGGGTAGCAGGGCTTGCCGGCGTGGTCCAGCGGCAGGGCCACGCGAACTTCCAGCAGCCCGGTCGCGACCATCCAGGCCAGCGCGCCGTAGCGGTCCCGGGCGATCTGGTCGGCCTCGGGCCGCCAGCCGCGCGGCAGGCCGAGCCGCAGGCACTCGTCGTCGGTCAGCTCCAGCCGCCGCGGCCCCGTCCGTTCGAGGCTGGCCCGCAACGAATCGACGCCTCGGCGGTAGGCGTCAATGTCCTCGGGGCTCCACGTCGTCCCGGTGATCAGGCGCATGGGGGGCCGGCCGGCGGATGGCTGGTGCCGCACGTTCTGGATGAAGGCCGCCAGGCCCGAAGCGACCTGCACCAGGGCCGCCGAGTCGAAATAGCCCGCCTGGCGGTCGTAGCGGCTCGCCTGGCCCAGGACCGGGACGTAGAACTCGTTGACGAGCTGGCCGGCCTGCCCGCTGTAGCGGCGCCGGAGGTGTTGCAGGTCTCGGAAGCTCACGGCTCACCTCCGCCCGCCCT
>JBBQPD010000636.1:0-4430 GCA_038331535.1 Gemmatales bacterium
TTGAAACCCCAGCAAGCCTACGGTCGTTCCGTGTCTCACGCCCCCGTGAGACACGGAACCGCTTGTGTCCTTACCCGTTGTTCCAAAAAGGGTTGTGGAACGAGTGGCGTGTATGTGCCCGCCTGAGACACGGCCGATCCCTGCCCTGGCCCAGATTATTCACCACAAAGGCACGAAGGACACAAAGGAAGACCAGGAAAGAAGTAGCAACCATTCTTGGATCGAGACTGTGTGCTGGGTGTTTTAGTTCGTGTTTTCGATCCGCGGATTCTGTCTTCCTTAGTGTTCTTTGTGTCTTTGTGGTGAATAATCCGGGCGAATGTGTCTCTCACGGCCGGCCGCGAAGATCTCCGAGAAGCGGCGCGTGCAATGCTTCAATAATCTCGTGATGCTCAATAATGCCTCGCTGATGTATCGGCTGGAAAACGGCAAGTCGCCGGAGTCTCTGACCGAGCTGATTCAGGGCCGCTACGTCGATCCCGCGAAAATCGTCTGCCCCAGCGGCGGCGCCTACGCTATCGACAATAAGCACGACACCTGCTCCTGCTCGCTGCACAATCGTCTCAAATACCTGACGCCCAACACCGAGTTGCCCGTCCTCCAGGTTTCCGCGCAGGAGCAGCAGGAATACGAGCGCTACAAGCACCGCTACGAGGAATTCTGGGGCACCGTGTTCGACCCGCTGGCGATGCGTATCACCGTCGGCCCGCGCGTGAAGATGGAATTGTGCGTGTTGCCGTTCGCCAACGGCAGTCTGTACCAGGAAATCAAGTCGTTCACCGACGGCAAGCCGCTGCCGATCGACACGGCCCGCATCGCGCCGTCGGCGGTCGCGTCGCTCGTCCTGGTGCAAGGCCGCAAGAACATCGGCGACATGATGATGATGCCGGGCGTTCCGGAGGCGCTCCAGGCCGATCCGACGCTGACCGACCTCGGCTGGGTCGGCGACCGCATCGCGCTGCACGTGTGCGACGGCACGACGATTCTGCAAGTCGATCCGCTGCGCCTGCGGGCGCTCGACCTACCCTTCGGCGTCAAGGCGAGCGTGGCCCAGCAGGTAGCGGTTAGCTCGCTGCTCACGGCGGCAACGCTACCGACCTATGTCGCCATCGATGTGGAGGACCGCGACAAGGCCGCACGCCTGCTGGAAAACTTGTCCGCGAAGATCTTCTTGCAGCGCGGCAACATCGTCGGTCTGCCGACGGCGCTCGACGCCTATCGGCTGCCGGACCACAAGAAACACAAACTCTACGTTCTCACGTATCAACTCTACGCCGTGAAAGTGCGGCTGCATGTCGCACTGGTCGGCACTCAGCTGATCGCGGCGACGCGGCCGGAAATCCTGCGCGAAGTCATCGACGCCTCGACCAGCCCACCGTCTCCTGACGCGCCGAAGGCTCACGTTCTGTTTCGCCTGAATCGCAAGGGCTTGAATCGCTTCTCCGACGATCTGCAACTGTACTGGGAGGAGAAAGCCCGTCTGGCGTGCCATCGCAATACGGTCGCTATCGACACGCTGCGCAGCCTGTACGAAGTGCCGGTGGCCGAAGTGCCGCGGCTGTCGGAGGCGAAGTACGGTGCGGTGTACTTCTGCCCCGATCACGGTGTGTACGAGTGGGACACGCGCCGCAACCGGGTACTGTGCAGCGTCCACGGCGACCGGCAGGACTCGCGGCAGAACACCCATATCGACAAGCGCTCCTCGTTCGCCGAGTTCGTCGAAGGCATCGACGAGATCGTCACGACGCTGCGCTTCCAGGACGACGCGCTCATCACGACGGTCGAGATCGTGCGCCACAAGGCGGACGGAAAATAGAATAGCCCGCGGCGCAAGCAAGGGACTCTTCAACACCCCGGGCTGCCAGAGGACTCATCATGCGAAGATTCTTGACGACAGCGACCGTGTACCTGGCCGCGACGATCCCGGCGCGCGCGGAGGAAAAGAAAGACGGTTTCGTGCCACTGTTCAACGGCAAGGATCTGTCTGGCTGGGAAATCAAGGAAGACAAAGGCGGCGACAAGGACCAGTGGACCGTGAAGGACGGCGTACTGAAGGCAAAGACGGGCCAGGGCTGGCTGGGTACGACGAAACAATATGGCGACTACGTCCTGCGTGTCGAGTGGCGCGTACCGGAGAACGGCAACAGCGGCGTCTATTTGCGCGTCCCGGAGGGCAAGCTCGACAAGTTGCCTACCTTCGTCGGCATGGAAATCCAAATCCTCGACGACGATGGCCCGATGTACAAGGGCAAGCTAAAGGACTGGCAGTACAGCGGCTCGCTGTATGGTGTTGTGCCGGTGTCGAAGCGAGTCTACAAGGGGCCAAACGAGTGGAACACGTTTGAGATAACCTGTCTCGGCGATAAGGTGACGGTCGTGTTCAACGGCGAGAAGGTGGTTGACGCGGATATGAGCAAGGAGCCGGAACTGATGAAGCGGCCGCGGAAGGGGTTCATCGGCTTGCAGAATCACGGCTCGGCGGTCGAGTTTCGCAACATTCAGATCAAGGTATTGGACAAGTAACGAGAGATAACGAGCCGCGACCGTCAGGGAGTGCTGGCTCCAGCGCTCCCTGACGGTCGCGGCTCGTTAGGCTATCAGCGCGCCGCCTTGCGCAACATGATCGTCAGCGCCTGCCCATCAATCTTCACGTCGGAACGATGGGCGTCCCCGTCAAGAGGAGCGCTCGCCCAGGATGTCGTAAGAGTCTCGGCGGCGAGGTAGTCGCGATGAGCGTCGATCGCTTGACGCAGCGCTTCCGATTCGGTGCCTAACGTCAGCTCGATACGATCTTCCATCTGCAGATTCGCCGTCTTGCGAAGATCCTGCACCTGCCGGATGACATCGCGAGCCATGCCCTCGTGCTTGAGGGCATCGGTGAGGCGAGCGTCGATCAGGACTTGTGTACCGCGGTCTGCCACGCCGGACCAACCATCCGGCGCGATCTGGGACACCCACAGGTCGCCCGGTTCGAGTGTCACCGGTTCACCGCTCGTCGCCAACTCGAAAGGTTGACCAGCCTGCACTTTCGCCGCCAGTTCGGCCGGGTTTGACGCCGCGATTGCGGCCGTGACCTCCTTCAAGCGCGGACCGAACTTCGGGCCGAGTGCCTTCGGGTTCGGCTTCACCTCCTGCTTTAGTAGTGCCCCGGCTGCCGGGTCGTGAAGCGTCACCTTCTTGACATTCAGTTCCTCCATGATCTGATCGGCAAAACGTTCCGCGGCCCGACGGTCGGCGTCACCTGCGGGTTGGACCTTGAGTTCGGCGAGCGGCTGCCGAACCTTGATTTTCACGGCGTTGCGTGCCGCCGAGCCGAGCGAGACCAGACGCAAGAGCGCGTTCATGTCGTCGGAAAGCTGCTCGTCGATCGGTAGCTCTTCGGGCTTGGGGTAAGCGCACAGGTGAACGCTCGGTGCGGCAGCCGCTAAGCCGCAAGCGGCGACCAAGTTCTGATACAACGTTTCCGCCAAAAATGGCATGATCGGCGCGATCAGGCGCGTCAATGTGGTCAGCACGGTGTACAGCGTCTGATACGCCGCCAGCTTGTCGTCGCCCGCCTCGCTTTTCCAGAAGCGGCGGCGGTTCCGGCGAATGTACCAGTTGCTCAGCTTGTCATCGACGAACTTCTCCGCATCGAGGCAGAACGCGCGCACGTTGTAGCTCTCAAACGCAGTTCGCGCTGTCTCGACGAGCTGACGCAAGTCGGACAAAATCCAGCGGTCGATGTCGGGCCGTTTGTCGAGCGGCACCGGTGCCGTGGCGGGGTCGAAGCCGTCCAGCCGCGCGTAGTTGACGAAGAAGGCGTAGGTGTTCCACAGTTTGAGGGTAAACTTCGCGCGCAGTTCCTCCGCAGGACCGTAGCCGAAGTTGATGTTCGCGGCCGGGTCATTGCGGCAGTAGAGCCAGCGGCACAAATCCGCGCTCATCTTTTCCGCCGCTTCATCGAAAGGGATCGAATTGCCCTTCGCCTTGTGCATCTCCTCGCCGCGCTCGTCGCGCACCATGCCGTGACCGAGCAGCGACTTGAACGGCCGCTGGTTCACCATCATCGTGCTCATGGCGAGCATCGCGTAGAACCAGTTGCGGAACTGGCCGGGGAACGCCTCGGTGACGAAGTCGGCCGGAAACCACTTCTGCCACTCGGCGGGGTCGGTGTTGTAACCCATCGTCGAGAAGGGCACGATGCCGGCGTCGAGCCACGGATTGCCCACGTCGGGGATGCGCGACATCAGGTTGCCGGTCTTTGGGTTGCGCACTTTCACCTTGTCGATCCACGGCCGATGCGGCGAATGGCCATCGAACTCCGCCCAGCCTTCCACGGCGCGTTCCTGCAACTCTTCCCGGCTGCCGATCACTTCGAAGTCCGTGGGGTCTTTTTCGTCCACCCAGATCGGCAGGCTCAGGCCCCAATAGCGCTTCTTGGAGATCAT
>JBBQPD010000637.1:0-4428 GCA_038331535.1 Gemmatales bacterium
ATCTTGATCCGCAGGACGTTCAGTTGTACCCTCTCGTGCCAACTGCGTCGGGACGATTCGAGAAGGCCGAACGGATGGCGTCGCCCGTGATCACCCGTCCGCTCTGGCTTGGTGGGAAGTGGCACCCGGCGGTCGTCATTCTCGACAACCCCCTGCCCGTCGGATTCAAGGTCCGCGTCGAGGGCAAAAGAGCCGCCCTTGGAGGGGACTTGTCGCACGACGTCGCACTGAACCGGGTCGTGGACCCCGGCTTGGGCAAGCTCACCCCGATGCGAGGTCAGGCGAGCGCGATCGACGCGCTGATCGAGTTTCTGACGAAGGAACAGAAGTGGAGGACTCTGTGACCGCCCATCTCCTCGTCCTCAGCGTCGGTCCCATTCAGGAGTTCATCTCCGCCGCACGCCGCACGCGCGACTTGTGGTTCGGATCGCAGTTGCTCTCCGACATTAGCCGCGCGGTTGCCGTGTCGGTCTCGCAGCACGGAGAGTTAATCTTCCCGGCATCCACCGACGCTCCGAACGTGGCCAACGTGATCCTTGTCAAGCTACGTTCGGGAGAAGACCCTGCCGCCATCGCTGCCGTCGCCAAGACGAGCGCTCAGAAAAAATGGCGTCAGGGCTTCGCGGACCAGGTGTTCAAGGAATACCAGGGTGTCATCCGTCCGGAGATTTGGAAAGATCAGGTCGATGACGTGGTCGAGTTCGCCGCCGCATGGTCGCCCTTGAACGGGAAGTATCAGGATGTGAGAGCGCGCGTCATGCGGTTGCTCGCTGGTCGCAAGAACTGCCGTGACTTTCTGCCCGCCAACGGCCGGCCAGGAATTCCCAAATCGTCTCTCGATGGCCTGCGAGAAAGCGTCCTGAAAGATCCTGAGAAAGAACGATGGCCCGAAAAGTTTCGCGCCCGACTCCGGATTCGGGATGGCGAACAACTCGACGTAATCGGGTTCGTTAAACGGACCTGGAAGCCGAAGGATAGCGAAACGCGCTATCCGTCCGTCTCCCGTGTTGCCGCGGACCCGTGGCTTCGTGGACACGAAGGACGACTCGGCGCCGTTATTGCGGAGTGCGAACGACTCGGCAATTCAGTTATTCGCCGACTGGACGTCTCCCCTGAGTACGGACACCCTCATTATGCCCCATTTCCTTATGAAGGCAGTGCGGTTTTCCGCAATCGGCACCACGAAATGATCGAAGAAGCCGATCTTGAACCGGATGATCTTCGGCGTCTCGCGGAGGCTGTGGCCCGCCTCGGAGAACCCAATCCGTATCTAGCTGTGATCGTTGCCGATGGCGACAAGATGGGCGAGACCATCTCGAAGCTCGACGATGACAAGAATCACCGCGGATTTTCGGCTAAACTCGCCGAGTTCGCCGCAGCGGCCCGCGCCACTGTCCACAAGTATCACGGCGTGCTGGTGTACTCCGGTGGAGACGACGTACTGGCGTTCGTCCCGGTCGATCAATGTTTGGACTGCGCCCGCGAATTGCACGACGAGTTCGGCGAAATCTTGCAAAAGTGGGGCGAGAAGGCGGGCACGAAGATCACGCTCTCCGTGGGTGTCGCCATCGGCCATTTCCTTGAAAACCTGGAAGACCTGCGGGAACACGGCAAGGCCGCCGAGAAGCATGCCAAGACTCCCGATGCGGACGGGGTAAAGGACGCACTTGCCGTCCACCTACACAAGCGCGGCGGTAGCCCGATCAAAGTCCGAGGCAAGTGGACGGATACCAAGTCGGAACCGGAGAAGTGGGCGGAGGCGCCAGACACGCGCATCACCGGACTCGCGGTCTTACTGCACAAGGGACTAATCCCGAACCGCCTCGCCACCGACCTGAACCGGATGGCGGACGTGTATGACAAATGGCCCCGGAAAACTGACGACGAACAACAGCGAGTGAAGGCCGCAATTAGGGGTGACATTCTGCGGGTTATCGCGGCAAAAAAGCCACAGGGGGGCGGGAACATCCGAGAGTTGCTTCGGCCGATCCTCAAGGGAGTGATCGACGCCGCCGCGCTTCGGCAACTTGCCGAGGAGTTGCTTATCGCCCGACAGATCGCGACCGCCTCTCGTCAAGCGGACGGCGGGAAGAAGGAGGGGGAAGTATGACCGAGAGTTACTTAAAGCTCACCGCTCTCGACCCGATCGTGGCCCGCGACGGTCGTCCCTTCGGTATCGGCCAGGGGAACCGCATGAAGGGCATGGGCTGGCCGTATCCGTCGGTCGTCGCCGGCTCGTTTCGCACGGCCCTCGTCAAGGCAACCGGCCGCGACTTCTCCAGCACTATGCCCGAAGAATTGATGAAGATTCCGGTCGCCGGTGTCTTCCCCGTCGCCGAGACCAAGTTGCCCTCCGGAGCAGATGGGGTGAGGGAGAACACCGAGGCCGGCAATTCGGAAACCGCCAAGAACCTGTTGTACTTGCCGGCCCCGAGCGATTGTGTCGTGGAAGAGATATGGCGAGAGGTAATAGAGAACGGGGAGAAGAAGAAAAAGAAAGATTACATTGCTCACCGTGCCGCTCCTGCGGGCACAGAATCGGGTGAAGGCTGCGACTGGCCGGACAAACTATTGCTTCGGCCGGTAGTGATTGACCGCGAAGGGGATTTCAAGCCATACGACAAAGCACCAGCGTGGTGGTCAGTCGGAATGCTTGAGGAGTGGCTGACAACCAACAAATTGCAGACGATGACGAACGGGAGCTTCCTTTCCGCAGCCAATCTCCAGGTGCGGGACCACGTTCAGCTCATAGCCGAAACCGGGGCTGCGGCCGAAAGCCGTCTCTTCGCGACCGCCGGTTTGAGCCTAACGCACCTGCCGCGCTTCGGAGTGGAGGAAGGAAGTTTTGAGGACAAATACGCCGAGATCACCCTTTCGGCGCGGATCGAAGCGGCAGGTTGGGACATCTCTAAGCTTAACATGCTGCACCCGCTCGGCGGCGAACGCCGGCTCGTCCACTGGGGGACTAACGGTGCGGCGAACTTATGGGAGTGTCCGAAAGGGATCAAAGACGCCCTTCTTGCCAGGCCGGGACGAGTACGGATGATGCTGGCCACGCCTGCGGTCTTTGAGTACGGCTGGCGCCCCAGATGGATCGACGAAAAAACGTTGACTGCCACTCCGCCCGGCTTCAACGGCAAGCTAAAGCTCGTCGGCGTGTCCATCGCACGCTGGAAAGCCGTGTCTGGGTGGTCGCTGCTACGCCGGGACAATCCAGCTGAGCCGGGCAAGTCAATCAAGCCAGGCCCGAAGCCGATAAAGAGACTCGTGCCGGCCGGGGGCGTTTACTTCTTCGAGACGACTGACGATGCGTCGTCACTGTCGGATCGCTGGCTACAGCCAGTGAGTGACGATCCGCAAGATTGTAACGACGGCTTCGGGTTAGCTGTCTGGGGCACCTGGTAACGAATCACACCTACGGAGAAACGGCGTCATGGCCAACTCACGCATCTATTGGCTGCATGCCCTGACACCAACACATACGGGGGTGGGCCGCGGCTTGGGATACATCGACTTGCCGATTGACCGTGACCGCGTCACCAACTGGCCGCTGGTCCGCGGTTCGTCCTTCAAGGGCGTCTGGGCCGATCACTACCAGGCGACTGACGAGAACCGGAAGACTAATAATCTTCTCAAGGTCGCGTTTGGCTATCAACCGAAAGACGGGGCTGAAGGAAACTCCGGCTCGTTGATCCCGACTGATGCCCGGCTCGTGTGCCTGCCGGTGCGCAGCTTTCGCGGCACCTTCGCGTGGTCTACGTCCGCCCTCGCGCTGCGCATGCTGCATCGCACGCTGACACTGGCCGGGGTCAATGGCTTGCCGGCCGCCCCGAAAGGATTGGATGACGGGAAGGTCCACCACGCCCATGACACCGTGTTAAAGGAAGGCGAGCGAGTGTTCTTCGAGGATCTCGACTTTGAGCCGCAGAAATGCGACACCGCCAACGCCTGGGCCAAGGTGATCGCCGACCGTGTGTTCCCCGGCGATGACGCCTGGCAAGGGGAGTTCAAAAAGCGGTTCGCCGTGCTGCCCGACGTGGTATTCGACTTCCTCACGCTAACCGGCACCGAGGTCCAGACGCGGGTCAAGATCAGCGACGAGACGAAGACCGTGGTTGAGGGGGCTTTGTGGACCGAGGAATCGCTACCCGCCGAGACCATCCTTGCCGGAGTAGTCGCCTGTGATCGAGTGTTTGGGCGCGACGGCAAAGACATCACCCCGCCCGGTCTGCTCGACACTTACGCCACGAAGGCGCTGAACCTTCAAATCGGCGGAAAAGCGACGGTCGGCCGCGGGCAAGTCCGTTGCGTGTTCACGCGCACGGAAGGAGGTGCGAAGTGACTGTTCCGACACGTAGCCAAAAGCTGGCCCAGGCGGCTTACGACAAGATCGACGGCCGAAAGAAGGAACCCGGCTTCGACGAATAC
>JBBQPD010000638.1:0-4420 GCA_038331535.1 Gemmatales bacterium
GCCGGGTTCATGCGCTTCGTTCCTTTAACCTAACCCCCGACCCCCTTCCCTGCGAGGGAAGGGGGAGGAAACTCCCCTCCCCTCGCAGGGACGGGGTTGGGGGAGAGGTGTTGAACCCTACTTCATCGGCGCCAGCACCACGTCGAAGGTGCCGACCTCGACGCCCGCGGCGCCGACCTTGCGTGTCGCCAGCTCGATGATGAGCGACTCCTTGATAAAGGCGTCGGTCTTGTTGTGCGGGTCGCCCTTGAAGAACAGCTGCGTCACCAGCGGCTGGTAGCCGGGAGCGGCGACGAGGTAGTGGATATGGCTGGGCCGCCAGGCGTTTTCGCCGATCTGGTACGGGCCGGGGTGGACCGTCTCGAACTCGTAGGCGCCGGTCTCGTCGGTGACGACGCGGGCGCGATTGAGGAACACGTCCTTCTTCGGCGGGTTGCGCGGGTCGTCGTTGTCGTAACGGCCCTTGGCGTTGGCCTGCCAGATGTCGAGACGAGCGTTGGCGAGCGGCTTACGGCTATCGATGCCCCAGACGCGGCCGGTGATGAGCATGAGGCTTCCAGCGGCGGCGTGATCTTGGCCCGATAGGGGGCGCCCTGGCGATGATAGGGGCCGAGGATGCAGTCCTCGGTGGCGGCGAGTCGGGCCGGGGCGACGGGCATCGGTTTGTCGTCGGCGCGGAGGATGCGGGCGGCGTAGGTGCCGAGGTCGCCGGCCTGCGGCGTCGGCTGGGCGTCAGCGCGTAGCACAAGGCCGCCGGCGCCCAGCGCCGCCAGCCCCGCCGCCACGAAATCGCGCCGTGAGAAATTGTGCATGATACGCTCCCTGAGCCCGCAGCGCCAGCAAGGA
This sequence comes from Gemmatales bacterium, assembly GCA_038331535.1. Taxonomy (GTDB): domain Bacteria; phylum Planctomycetota; class Planctomycetia; order Gemmatales; family Gemmataceae; genus JBBQPD01. Next base: position 847 of record JBBQPD010000638.1, read on the forward strand.
ATCAGCCCTTGCTGGCGCTGCGGGCTCACCTGCGGGCTTAAATAAAGGACGATCCGGCCCGGGCGCTCGATTGCCTGGGCTATTGTACCCGAACGCGGCTGCGTCCCGTGTAACGGGTTGTAACGAGTCTCTTCGTGCAGGATCCAACGGTCTTCTGTCCAAAAGTACGGGAGCGGCGCACTATTATCCCGGAGATTACTGGAGGCAGCCGCGTATTGAGAAGGGAAGCAGGACAAGAAAACGGGAGAAGGATGGGGAGTTCATGTACGATAGATGACGTCAACAGTCCGAGGGCGTACCACAGCCCATTACCCCGGCACGAAAGCACCTTTCATGGGCCAACTAACAAAAGTCCCGCCCCGGGCATGGGTCGTGACCTTCGCAGGCACGGCGGTCAATCTCTGTCTCGGCATTCTCTACGCCTGGAGCGTCTGGAAAGCGAACCTGACCGCCGACAAGGATCATCCCGCCGGGACGCCGATGAGCGGCCTGAACGAAGGCTGGTTGTATCTCACCAAAGCCGAGGCGACCTGGGCCTATGCGCTGTGCGGCCTCATCTTCGCCCTGTTCATGATTCCGGGCGGACGGATTCAGGACCGCTACGGCCCCAAGATCGGCGCCACCTTCGGCGGTCTCTTCCTGGCCGGCGGTTGCATCCTGGCCGGGCTGATGAAGAGCTACGTCGGCCTGCTCCTCGGCTTCGGCGTGCTCGGCGGTATCGGCATGGGACTGGGCTACGCCGCGACCACGCCGGCGGCGGTCAAATGGTTCGGCCCACAGCAGCGCGGCCTCATCGTCGGCCTCGTCGTCGGCGGCTACGGCGCGGCGGCGATTTACATTTCGCCGCTCGCCAAATGGCTCATCGGCGCGTACGGCCTCTCCGGCAGCTTCATCGGTCTGGGCATGCTCTTCGCGCTGGTGGTGATCGTCGCCGGGCAACTGCTCTCCTGGCCGCCGCCGGGCTACGAGCCGCCCGCGCCTCCCGTCACGGCGCGACAACAATCCGCCATGACGCTCGTCAACTGGTCGGCCCCGGCCATGCTGCGGACGTGGCAGTTCTACGCTCTGGTGTTTCTGTTCATCGGCTCGGCCCAGTCGGGACTGCTGGTCATCGCCAACGCGACGCCGATGCTCAACAAAACGGCTGCGACCGTCGCCTTTCTGGCGGCGAATGCCTGGCTGCTGTCGTCGTTCGGCGGCTTCGTGAACGCCGCCGGACGCATCGGCACCGGCCTGTACTCCGACCGACTCGGCCGGGCCAACGCCTATCTCGTCAATGGCATCATTTCCGCCGCCTGTCTGTTCCTGATGCCGACGATCATGCGCTCGGGCAACGCCTGGCTGTTGTTCCTCGCCGTCGGCGTGGCGTATTGGCAATATGGCGGCGGCCTGGCGCTGATGCCGGCGCTGACGGCCGATTACTTCGGCGCCAGGAACCTGGGTTTGAATTATGGACTGGTGTTCATCGGCTGGGGCATCGCGTTCTTCGTGCCGCAGCTCGCCGGCTACATCGAGGATGTGAGCGGCAGTCTGGATTTCGCGTTCTACCTGTCCGGGAGCCTGCTCGTGGCGGCGGTACTCGTTAGCCGAGTATTGAGCAGACCCGTCGGCGTGGGCGAGACGGCTTGATCGTGGTTCTGCGACCTGCGTTCCGGCCCGCAAAGAGAACAGCCTTCGTTTCGCTCCAATCTATTTGGGTCTCGCCGCCGTCTCGTTACATAGTCGTTACAGCAGATGCGCCGCATTTCTGCGTCTATAGAGTGGTAGCCCAGGTCCGACCGTTCAAGGAGATATCGGTATGGCTCATGTACTCGTCCGCACAGGGTTCGTCGCCGGGCTTGCGGCCGGCGCGCTGTTGCTGTTGACGGCCCCGCTGCAGGCCGGGCCGATCTTTATCGCCGGGCAGCTCGACGGCGACAAGTTCACCCCGGCCAAGGACGCCGCTGCCCCCTGGTACTGCGTGCGCTACAGCACCACCCGGGTCACCGTCGAAGACGCCGCCGCCCGCGTCCAGGTTTCCGAGGTCATCGACGGACCGGACAAGGCCGTCCAGGCGATCTGCCTCATCCCGCTGCCGCTCGGCGTGGACGGCACCGACGTTCGCGTCAACATGGGCGCGCCCGACTCGCGCGGGGCCGTGCTCGCCGCGACGTACCTCACGCCGGAAAAGGCTCAGAAGGTTTATGAGACGGTGTCGCGCGGCATCGGCGCCGGCAAGCTCCTGGCGTTCAGCGGCCGGCCGGCCCTCCTCGTTTCGAGCGTGGAGCTGCAAGGCAAGGCCGAGATGAACATTTCGTACCTGACGCCGGTCCAGCACACGCAGGGCGTCCACTGGCTGACCTGCACCATGCCCGCCTCTTCCTGGACGCGGTCGCCGGTCGAACGGCTCACGCTCAACGTCAATCTGAACACCAAGGAACCGCTGCGGACCGTCTTCAGCCCGACGCATCACACGACCGTGCAGCGCAAGGGACTGACCGAAGCCACCGCCACGGTCAAGGCCGACCACTGGTCCGGCATGGACGACTTCCGCCTCTACTGGGTCGCGGACAAGGACGACCTCGGCCTGCGCGCCATCGCCTTTCGCGGCTCGGCCAAGGAAGACGGCTTCTTCATGCTCCTGGGCAACCCGACCGGTGCGGCCGCCGATCGCGCCGTCGAGAAGGACGTGATCCTCGTCCTCGATACCAGCGGTTCGATGCGCGGCGAGAAGATCGAGCAGGCCCGTTCGGCCCTCGACTATTGCCTGGAACATCTCAACAAGGGCGACCGCTTCAACGTCATCACCTTCGGCTCGACCGTGCGCAGCTTCCGCGACGAGCTGGTGACGCTGGCCCCGGCCACGCTCGCCTCGGCGCGCGAGTTCGTCGAGAACGTGGTGGCCAACGGGCAGACGAACATCGCCGGGGCGCTGGAGAAGGCGCTGGCCGGCAAGGCCGACGCCGGCCGCGAGCGCATCATGATCTTCCTGACCGACGGCGCCCCCACCGTCGGCGAGCGCATCCCGGAGAAAATCCTCGATCAGGTCAAGAAGCTGAACACGGCCGGGACGAAGATCTTCGTCATGGGCGTCGGCAACGACGTGAACGCCCACCTGCTCGACCGCCTGGCCGAGGTGACGGACGGTTCCAGCGAATACGTCGCCCCGAAAGAAGAGCTGGACGCGAAGGTCGCGGCCCTGTACGACCGCCTGTCGCACCCGGTGCTGTCCGGCGTGACGGTCTCCTTCGGCGACGTGGCGACGCAATCGGTGCTGCCGTCGAAGCTGCCGGTGCTGTTCAAGGGCAGCGAGATCATGATGGTCGGCCGCTACAAGGAAGGCGGCAAGCACACGTTCACCATCTCCGGCAGCCTGGCCGGCAAGCCGGTGAAATACAGCTGTGCCGTGGACCTGCCGAAGACGCCGGGCGACGGCACGAACGAGTTCCTCGCGCCGCTGTGGGCGGCCCGGCAGATCGGTTATCTCCTCCAGGAAATCCGCCTGCACGGCGGCAACAAGGAGCTGATCGAAGAAGTGGTGCGCCTGAGCAAACAGTACGGCATCGTCACCGAGTACACCGACTTCCTCGTCATG
>JBBQPD010000639.1:0-4420 GCA_038331535.1 Gemmatales bacterium
CTTGCTGGCGGTCGAGGAGACCAAGGCGTTCGAGGGCCGCGTTCGCGGGGAGGCGGGGAGGCGGAAGGAAGTTGCGTGAGCCGATTGTCGCTTGCGGCTTAGCGGTCAGGCGCCGCTAAGCCGCAAGCGGCAATCCATCGGCGCCGCGACCGAGATTTTGGTTGTCCTGTGCGCGAAACGACGATACCTTAGTACGAAGGCGCGAGGTTCCCGCGCAAGTTTCACCCACAGAATCGTTCACTGAGTGAACAGAAACAGTTCGTCTGATGTGCTGCCTTCCTAAGGGCAAGTTACCTAAGGGGTTGTAACATGATCCGTTTGCTCCGCAGTCTGGGCCTGACGCGCCCGTGCCTGCCGGCGCTGCTGATTGTTTGTTTCGCCCCGGCCATTGCTTCGGCCGAATCGATCCGCTTCCGCAACGAAACGATGGGGCCGGTCATCGTGCAAACCTCGTCTGTCGTGCACGGCACGGTGCAGCAGGGACCGCGTTACCTGCTCAGTGCCGGTGAGGTGTCGCCGGCCATCACGCTGCCGGGGAACAAGATCATCACGATCTACGATAACCCGAGCAAACCGAATCGTGTGCTGTTCCAGGGCACGATTCCCGCGGGCACCGAGGATCTGTCCTTTGGCGTCGTGGCCGACACGCCCGCCCCGCGGGTGAAGATCGAACAGAAACGCACGCCGCGTTAAAACTCCGAAAGGGGTGACTTCTCAAGTCACTCCTTTTGTCTTTTTCCTTTCCCCCGTCCGTTCGGGACGATACAGTGTGGCCGTGGCTCCGAGATCTCTCCGCCGTCGTCCCTGAGTCCTCGATCGCATGAAATCCCCTGACCTCCTCATACCGCCGACGCGCGCGCGTTACGGCGTGCTCGGTTTCGCCTGCGTCCTCTCGATGATCACCTATCTCGATCGTGTTTGTTTCGGGACGGTGGCGCCCCTCATCCAGACCGAGTTCGGACTCACCGACGGGCAGGTGGGCTACCTGTTCACCGCCTTCGCCCTCGCCTACGCCGCCTTCGAGGTGCCCAGCGGCTGGCTCGGCGACGTCTATGGGCCGCGGCGCACGTTGATCCGCATCGTGCTGTGGTGGTCGTTGTTCACTGCCATGACCGGCATCATCTGGCCGTTCTCCGTCAACCTGGGACCGTTCGTCCTGACCGGCTTCGCCACGTTGCTCGCCGTTCGGTTCCTGTTCGGCGTCGGCGAGGCGGGCGCGTATCCGAACATTTCGCGGGCGTTTCACAACTGGTTCCCGTTCACGCAGCGCGGCTTCGCCCAGGGGGCGGTCTGGATGGCGGGACGCTTCGGCGGCGGCATCACACCGCTCGTCGTGCTGGCGATGATCTTCTCGATCACCCTACCCGACGGCAGCCGGCAACCGTTCTGGCGGCACATCTTCTGGATCCTCGGCAGCCTCGGCGTCGTCTGGTGTGTCGCCTTCTGGTACTGGTTTCGCGACCGGCCGGAGCAGCACCCCGCCGTCAACGAAGCCGAGTTGAACGAGATTCGCGGCGGCGCCCCGATTATTCTCCCCGCAGGCTACTCCGATAAGGTGGATCTCTCCGAGAAACGGCACGAGCACGCCGGCCCAGGCGACGGAGTGACAGCACGGCCGGTGTCAACTTCTGGTATCACCGAGCAGAAGGGTACGCTGCCGCCCGCTTCCGGGGGGGCCGAGAATCCGGAACACGGTCAATCGCACTCGGACGTGCCGTGGGGGCGCCTGTTGACGAACCGGAACCTGTGGGTGCTGTGCCTGATGTACTTCTGCGGCGCTTACGGTTGGTACTTCAACATCACGTGGTTGCCCAAGTATCTCAAGGAGCACTACCACGTCACCTCGGAGAGTCACGGCTTCTGGACGATGAGCCTGCTATCGGGCGCGCCGTTGCTGCTGGGATCGCTGGCTTGCCTCGTCGGCGGCCTGCTCACCGACTGGTTCATTCGCCGCACCGGCAATCGCAAGTGGGGCCGGCGCCTGTTCGGCGTGATCGGCCACGGCGTCTGCGCCGTGTGCTATTTTCTGACGCTGACAGCCGAGAATCCCTACGTCTTTGTGCTGTTCGTCGCCCTGGCGTCGTTCTGGAACGACCTGACGATGGGTTCGGCGTGGGCCAGCTGTCTCGACATAGGGCGCAAGTATTCGGGCATCGTGGCGGGCTGCATGAACACGATCGGCAACCTGGGCGGCGCCGCGGCCGGGTTCGCCAGCGGCTGGGTGCTGGACCACTACGGCCGGGCGCTCGGCTGGCGCATCAACCTCGTGTCGTTCGGTGCGGTGTACGTGGTCGGGGTTGGCCTGTGGTTGATGTTCGACGCGACGAAGCCGGTCGTCGAGGAGGAGCATTGAAATTCGCGACGAGCCGCGACCGTCAGGGAGAGCTGGGGCCAACGTTCCCTGATGGTCGCGGCTCGTGAGCAGATCGTTCCTCTCTGGTCAGACACCTCGTCTTGCGATATTATTTTCAGGTAAGGAAGGATTCATCCGTCCCCGGTTGGATTTTCGTGTCGGCGTGTGCCGTCGCATGACTGGGGGGACGTTCCCGACGAGTGCTGATGAGGACGTGGTCGGGACGAGACGTTCGAGGGCAGATTCCGCGGACGGCAGCCGGATATCCAATTCTCGTGAGGGACAGTGCATGGCGAAGGAAGAAGCGATCATGGTCCAGGGCAAGGTCGTGGCCGCCCTGGCGAACACCCAGTTTCGCGTGAAGCTGGAGAACGGCCACGAGATCGTCGCGCACATCGCGGGCAAGATTCGCAAGAACTTCATCCGCATTCTGCCCGGCGACATTGTCACGATAGCCATTTCGCCCTACGACCTGAACAAGGGACGGATCACGTACCGCGGCCCGCTCCGCAAGACCGTCGATGCCGCTCCCGAGTAAACCTCTCTCGCAGCCGCGGGGCCATCTGGCCCCGCCGAGGGCCGGACAACTCCTGCCGCGCCGAATCCGCGAACACAACTCATTCATGAACCACGGCCGAGGAACCCCGGCAATGCCCACGCGCGTCCTGCTGCTGCGTCACGCCGAGTCGGCCGACCCGACCGTCTTCCACGGCGCCGAATCCGACGTGGGTCTCAGCGAACGCGGCCGCCGTCAGGCCGAAGCCGTCGCCCCCCTCCTCGCCAGTCTTAGCCCGACGCGGATCGTCGCCTCCGCGATGCGCCGCGCCCTCGACACGGCGGCGCCGATCGCACGAGCCTGCGGGCTGGAAGTGCAGGTTGAGCCGTTGCTGCACGAGCGCCGGGTCGGCGCGCTGAGCGGCACGCCGACCGCCGGCACGGACGGCGTCTGGCCCGGCACGTTGGAGCGCTGGGTCGCGGGTGACACTGGTTTCGCTCCCGTGGGCGCTGAGTCGTTCGACGCCATCCGTGAGCGCGTTCTTCCCGTGTGGGAACGGCTGACGAAGGGCCACGACGGCGAGACGTTTGTCGTCGTCGCTCACGGCGTCGTCATCAAGGTGCTATTGTTGACGCTGCTGCGCGAATACACGGTCGCCGACTGGCATCGCCTCGGCCCAAGCCGCAACGTCGCCGTGAATGAGTTGGTTTACGAGGGCGACAGCTGGCGCGCGGTGCGGTTGAACGATTCCATCGAGGAGCCGCGCACGCAGTAAGCGGGCTTTGAGGAGCCGCGCACGCAGTAAGCGGGCTTTGAGGAGCCGCGCACGCAGTAAGCGGGGGGTTAAAACCGCTTACTTCGTGCGCGGCTCCTGAAAGCGCCCACGACGAGAGGAACCCGTCATGAAAATCGTCGCCGTCTCGGACCTGCACGGCACGCTACCGGAAATCCCACCCTGCGACCTGCTGCTGATCGGCGGCGACGTCTGCCCAGTCACGAACCACAAGGTCGCCTTTCAGAGCGAATGGCTCGACCGCGAGTTCCGCGCCTGGCTGAAAGCGCAACCGACCCGCAAGATCGTCGGCGTCGCGGGCAATCACGATTTCGTCTTCGAGCAGCGCCCCGATCTGGTGCCTCATGCTCTGCCCTGGACGTACCTGCAAGACTCCGGGACGGAATGGGAGGGACTAAAGATCTACGGCTCACCCTGGCAGCCGTGGTTTTACGACTGGGCGTTCAACCTCTATGAGCCGCAACTGGTGGAGAAGTGGGAGCGAATTCCCGCAGGGACAGACGTTCTGGTGTTACATGGCCCGCCCTATGGCTACGGCGACGGCGTGCCGGAGAGGTCCGGCGAACTGCGTCGCACCGGTTCGCCGGCGCTGCTGCGGCGCATCGAGGAGGTGGCGCCGAAGGTGGCGATCTTCGGCCACATTCACGAAGGCCGCGGCGACTGGCAACATGGGCCGACACGGCTGGCGAACGTTACGATCCTCGATGCCGCGTACAACCACGTTTATGCGCCGTGGGTATTCGAGTTGTTTATTCACGAGCCGGGACCGTCAGGGAGC
>JBBQPD010000640.1:0-4420 GCA_038331535.1 Gemmatales bacterium
GTCGGACGTCCTTCCGGAACTGCCTGTTTACCAGCGGAAACTGTACTGCACGTAGAACAGTTCCTGGTTGCGTCCGGAACCCGCGGTGGCCGGCGTGACGGTCTGCTGGATGAACGAGCCGGGGAACAGCACCGAGTAGCCGATCAGGATGTCCGAGTGCGCCCCCAGGTGGAAGTTCGCCACCAGGTCCAGCTCGTCGCCGACGTTGGTGCCGGCCCGGCCGGTCGCGTCGCGCCGGATGGCGGCGCCGCCCGCGTTGTAGAGGGCGTCGGTCGCACTATCGAGAGTGAAGTGGTGGAACTGGGCGTTCAAGGTGATCCACTTCGCCGGGTACAGGTACAGATGCGCGTTCAAATCCTGGAGGTTCTGCCGGCCCACGTCGTCGATGAAGCCGAAGTAGTAGTGGCCGAACGGGAAAAGCTGGTTGAAGGTGTGATTCGTGCCGGTGCCGGGGTTGTTCGTGCCGCTGGCCCAGTCGTAGTAGGCCCAGATCGTGGGGTTCAACGGCAGCTTGCTGAAGTTGTAGCCCAGGCCGGCCGTCGCCGCCCCGGCGACAAGGTTTCTCGTCTGCACGTCGCCGAGTTGCAGCATTGCCTCGCCGTCAAAGAGGAAGTCGCAATTGTTGCCGGCGTAGCGCGTGCCGAGAGTGTTGACCGTGGTCGGCGAGCGCGGGTCGCCGAGCTGCGTTACGTTGTTGGGGTTGTTCAGCCACAGGTAATAGAGGTCGAAGAACGTCCCCTTCTGGGGGCGGTACGTCGCCCAGATGCCGGCGAAGTTTTGTTTGTCATCGACGGAGTCGAGGCGTGAGGCGTTTGGTATGACCGGCTGCACCCAGAACGCCGTCAGATCGAATTTCTCACCCTCGCGGAAGGCGCTGACGCCCTGGAAGGTGCGGCGCGTATTGGCCCAGTCGAGCGGCGAGATCAGACGCTGCGAGCCGAGCAGCATTTCCTGACGGCCGACGCGCAGGTAGGCGCCGTGGTCGTCGATGTCGGCGAGCTTGACGTCCACGAACAGGTTCTGGATGTCGCCGAAGTTTCGGTCGATGCCCAGCGGGGTCAGGTTCTGACGCGAGGTGCCGGCGTAGATGAACTCGCCGAAAATGCGGAAGGCGTCGCCGTACCACAGATCGGCGTAAGTCCGAACGCGCTGCAGGTTGTAGGTGTTGTCCCGGCCCGACAGACGGCTGTTGTTCTCGACCATCTCACGGTCGCGGAATTCGCCGCCGGTGTTAAAGAGCCAGCAGTCGCCGAGATGGATGCGATGAAGCGGATCGAAGAGGTCATGCTGCGTGTTCTTGGGGTCTTCCAGGTAGCGGAAGTCGGCGTCGAAGAACGAAGCCGCATACGGGCCGATGGGCGGATAGGGGAACTTGGGCGGCTTTTCGCGGCACTCGCCGTTGACCACGTCCGTCAACGAATAGAAGCCGGGGCCGCTCGGCGGGACAGCGAAGTTGCCGGGCCGCGGGAAGATGCGCACCGGCGGAATCTTCGCCCACGGGTTCGGACACTCCGCCGGCTTGGGAGCGTCTGTTTTCTCGCCAACGGCAGGCAGGGCGGGATCAGCTGGGACCGGCACAAGCGGCGGTGCAGGAGCAGGCGCAACCACCTTCGGGGGCTGTTGTTTTGGCTGGACGGCTGGGACAGCAGGTTTCGACGGCACGTAGGGCGGGAGCACGGTCGGGAGTCTGTCCGGCGCCACCGGGACCGGGTCGGCCGGGATCGCGATCGCTCCAGTAGCGGGCATGCTCGAAACCGTCCGGAACTGGGCGCGGCTTTCAGCTGTGCCGCCGAGCAGAGAGCCGGTCACACAACCCAGCGTGGCCGAGCGCAAAATCCATTTTGACATCCACCGCATGACGACCTCCGTGCAGGCGACAGCTTCCTACCGTCGCAGTTTGATTCAAACGCCGGATCGTATTCGCGATCCCTCTTCCGTCGCGTTCTGATGTCGGAGCGAAGGAAGCCGAAAGTAACTCCTGCCACAGGTGGAGAGGTACACCCGCTGGTTTTTTCGATAGTGCTGAGCAGATCGATCCTGACGGGTTAGATCGGCGGGAGGCATTGCCGGAAAGACGGAATAATCGGGTGGGGCAGGAAAAACGGGCGAGCTGCCTTCGTCATCTTTGATACAGTCCGCATAATCGGAAAAGTCAGTTGTCGGCCGGGTCGCCGCTTGCGGCTTCGCAGCGCGCAAGCGAAGCCGCAAGCGATGACCCTGATTCACGGCGGAGCGAGCAACTGGTCCGCGGCGAGCGCCAGGTGGTAGCGCTCCTTGGCCACTTTCATCACCCGTTCCGCGAACTGCGGCTGCTCGCGGAGGACGCGGCTGAAATCGGCCTTCTCCAGCACGAACAGGTCGCACAGCGTCTTGGCTCGTACCGAAGCAGTGCGCGGCTGCGCCATGAGGACGCCGATCTCGCCGAAGAAGCCGCCGTCCGTAATCGTCGCCACAACCTTCCCCTGGCCGTCGAGCACTTCGACCTCGCCGCGGCAGATCAAGTACATCTCGGCACCCGGCTCCCCTTTGCGGATGATCGTCTCACCCGCCGCGGCGACTTCGGGCTTCAGCACCATGACGAGCGCATTGAGGAACAGCGGATCGGCCCCCTTAAACAGATCGCAGCGTTCGAGCACCTCGGGCGTGATGACCTCGAACCAGCGCCGGCCGTCGCGCTCGATCAGGTCGCTCGCCGCCTTCGGTCCCCAGGTGCCGCGCTGGTAGTTCGGGAACTCGGTCGCCGGGGTCGAAGACCAGTAATCGAGTAGCGGCTGCGCGACACGCCAGGCCGATTCGACGAAGTCCGTGCGCGAGAACAGCGTCTGATCGCCGTTCATGCAGCTGTAAAGCATCACTTCGTAGCCCGTGTAGCGCGCGGCCTTGAAGGACTCGCCGTAGTCGAAGCGCATGTGGACGGTCTGCAACTGCATCGTTGGCCCAGGAACCTTGGCCTGGAACAGCGTCTCGATAGCTTGCTGCGGCTGGATGTGGAAGATGATGCGGTTGGCCGACAGCTTATCGACCTGCGTGCCGCGAAAGATCGCTTGCGGCGCTTTCTTGAACTGCACGACGATTTCCGTGCCGCGCTTCCATAGTCCCTTGCCGGATCGAAAATAGATCGGCACACCCTCCCAGCGCCAGTTGTCGATCAGCATTTTGTACGCCGCGAACGTCTCTGTCTTCGAGCCGGGTTTGACGCCGGGTTCCTCGCGATAGCCCGGCTGCACGACGGTGCCCTTGTCATCGAAAGACGGCCCGTACTGCCCGCGCACCGCGTACTCCGGCACCTCCTCTTTCTTGAGGACGCGCACCGCCTGGAGGATCTTGGACTTCTCATTGCGCACGTCATCCGGCTCAAACGAGTTGGGCGGTTCCATGCACAGGTAGGAGAGCATCTGGAACATGTGGTTCTGCATCATGTCGCGCAGCACGCCGGAGGTGTCGTAGTAGCCGCCGCGCCCTTCCACATCGACGACCTCGGTCACGTTGATCTGCATGTGGTCGATGTGGTCCTTGTTCCACAACGGCTCGTAAATGCCGTTCGAGAACCGGAAGGCGAGCAGGTTCTGCACCGTCTCCTTGCCGAGGTAGTGATCGACGCGGTAAATCTGCTTCTCGTCCCAGAAGGAGTGGATTAGCTTGTTTAGCGCGATAGCCGATTTGAGGTCCATGCCAAACGGCTTCTCGACGATGATGCGCCGCCAGCCTTCGCCTTCCTTGAAGCCGGATTTATCGAGGTTGGTCGTGACCAGGCCGAATACCGAGGGCGGCACGGCGAAGTAAAACAGGATGTTGCCGCCGGCCTGATACTGGGCATCGATCTTCTTGACGAAGTCGGCGAGGCGATGGAAGGCGTCCAGATCGTCAAACTTGCCCGGAGAGTAATAGAGACGGTCGCAGAGCTTTTCCCAGACCCCCTGGTCGAAATCGTCGCGCGTGGTGAACTTCTTGATGTCGGCGCTCATGCGCTCGCGGAACTGATCGGTCGTCAGCTCGTCCATGGCACAGCCGACGATGGCGAACTTCTCCGGCAGCAGGCCATCGCAGGCGAGGTTGAAGATCGCCGGCATCAGCAGCCGTTTCGTGAGATCGCCGGACGCCCCGAAGATGACCATGACACAGGGATTGGCCGGCGGACTGTTCCCCGAAGTGACGGCAGGAGCGATGGCGCTGCGGTGAGGCGTATTGGACATGGACGAAGTCTCCACTCGGGCCTGATTCCCGCGAGAGGGCGACGGGGTACCGCGGACGTTACTTCTTTTTGCCCTTCTTCGCGGGACGACGGAGATTGACGGGGACGCGGGCGAATAGCTGGCGCAGGGGTAGCGTGAAGCCCGGCAGGACCGTGCCGCCGTCGAGAATGTCCGCCTCTCGGAGGGTGATGACTTCGTCCGGTGCCGTATACACGTCCACGGTTCGC
>JBBQPD010000641.1:0-4409 GCA_038331535.1 Gemmatales bacterium
GCCACGGATTTCTTTCACGACGGGTTTTCGTCGCAGCCGGCGCCCTGAATCCTCTCCCGGAGCCAGGCCCGGGCGAAGGTCCACAGCCGTTCGGCGGTCCGTGTGGAAACGCGGTTGACTTCCGCTGCGTCGTGGATGGGAAGGCCGCCGAAGTAGCGCAGCTGGACGAGGTCGGCGGCCGCACGGTCCACGGCCGCGAGTTCCGTCATCGCCTCGTCCAGTGCCAGCACATCTTCGCGCGGCTCGGGAGCCAGCAACTCCGCCTCTTCCAGCGGAAGGCGTTCCCGGTCGCCGCCGCGCTTGAGGCGGTGCTTGCTACGCGCGCTCTCGACGAGGATTCGGCGCATGGCGAGCGCGGCTGCCTGGTTGTGGTGGACCTTCGCGTCTCGTTATCCTGACGAAGTGGAGAAGTTTCTTGAGGCGTTGTGGTTGGATTGTGAGTGCGAGTCCGCTTGCCTTCCGCCGGAGCCTTCACGCCATCATGACTCCGCGCGTGTGGCACTGTGCGATATTATGCGGGTTTGTGCAGGACTCCGCCGGAGCCTTCACGCCATCATGACTCCGCGCGTCCTGGGTGTTCTCGACTTTCTATTGCACGGTTCAGCCGCGATGGATTATCGGCTTTTCATCTGGCGAGCAGCGGCGACAGTTCTCCGCTGCCGGACGGAGAGGGAGCGACGGACGAGTCGTCAAAGAGCCACCGGCGCACGTGCTCGGCGACGACCTTCAGCCGTGCATCGCTGATGCGCTTGCGGTACACACTGCTCCTATGCGGCGACTCATGGCCCATGATGAAATCGGCGGTGGGCTGGTCCTTCGCCTCGTCGGCGCCGGTGCGGAATGTGTGGCGCAGCGTGTAGAACCCTAGCCCCGCCCGGCCGTTGATACCGAGTCGCCGGAGCAGTTTGCTCGTCTCCCGGCTGAGAGGGCCGTCCGTCGTTCCAGTATGCGTCGGCGTGTGGAAAAAGGGGGAAGTCGGGATAGGGCTTGTCAGGCTTGACGGTTCCGACGTGCGCGGTAGGATGATGTTCTGACAGGGTGACTGCTCCTTGACCGGGTGTCACTCTGTTTTGGCCGGTTATTACAGCAGCCGGCCAACTTGTGAAAGGCTAGCGGGTGTCATAGTGGGTATCAAGGATGTTTGAGAGAGTCGAATGGAATTGACGCAAAGCCCACAAGAATAGACACTTGCCCCCATCGTCTAGCGGCCTAGGACATAGCCCTCTCAAGGCTAAGACAGGGGTTCGAGTCCCCTTGGGGGCACTCAACAACCGCTACGCAGCAGCCCCGGAAGGCCTGAGCCAACCGGGGCTGCTGCACTTCCTGTTGTGAGAGCCAGACGGGCTGAGAATCATTTGCGCAGCACCACTTCCAGGCGTTTTGCGACAGCGCAACAGGTCAGAAGTCCCTTGCATACCCTGCCGTCCAGCCGCCGTCCACGGTCAGAACGTGCCCATTCATGTAGCTGTTCTCCGGATCGGCCAGGAACAGCGCGGCGACCGCGATCTCTTCGGTCGTGCCAGGCCGTCCGAGCGGCACATGATCGAGCATCCGCTGGACGTGTTCGCGAAACGTGCCGCCTTCGCCGTAGAACAGCTGTTTGGTGCCTTCCGTCAGCGTCGAACCCGGGGCGATGCCGTTCACGAGGATGCCGTGCGGCCCCAGTTCCAGGGCCATCGCGCGCGTGAGGTTGACGACTCCCGCCTTGGCGGCGACGAACGCACATTGCAGCCGCAACGGCACCAGTCCCACGATTGAGGCGATGTTGATGATCCGTCCCGCGGCCTGGGTGCGCATCACGCGCGCCGCGGCGCGGCTGACCTCGAAGACGCCCGTCAGATCGACGGCGAGGAGACGGTCCCATTCCTCGCGCGGGAACCGATCGATCGGCACCCGGTGCGCCATGGTGTTGACGCCGGCGTTGTTCACCAGGATGTCGAGCCGGCCGAACGTCTTGACCACCTGATCGACGACCGCGCCGACCTCGGCGCCGTTGGTCACGTCCATCCGAAACGCCGCGGCACCGGGGATACGACTCGCCGTTGCGTTCACTTCCGCCGCATTTACGTCGGTGTACACGACCCGGCTGCCGTTGGCCGCGAGCCGATCCGCGATCGCCTGGCCGATGCCGCGCGCCGCGCCGGTGACGAGACTGACCTTGCCCGACAGATCGCACTTCATGGGAAACTCCGCTATCGGCCTCGATTTACGAGCCGCGACCGTCAGGGAGCGCTCCCTAACGGTCGCGGCTCGTAAGCAGCCACTCAGGACATCAACCACGGTCCCGGATTCTCAATCATCCCGCTCAATGTCTGTAGAAACCGCGCGGCCGGTGCGCCGTCCACGATGCGGTGGTCGAAGGTCAAACTCAGTGTCAGCTGTTCTCTCACCACGATCTGCTCCCCGACCACCGCGGGCCGGCGCTCGATGCGGCCGACGCCCAGGATGGCGCATTGCGGCAAATTGATGATCGGCGTGAACGCATCGATGCCGAAGGCTCCGAGATTTGTGATCGTGAAGGTGCCGCCTTGTAATTCAGCGAGAGTCAGTTTGCGCGCTCGGGCGCGCGCAATCAGGTCGAACGACTGCGCTGCCACTTGCTTCAGTCCGAGTGAGGGAACGTCGCGAACGACGGGCACGAGCAAGCCGGCGTCGGTGTCCACGGCGATTCCGACGTGGATACCGTCGGACAAGCGCATCTCGTCATCGACCCAGCTGGCGTTGAGCAGCGGATGCTGCTGCAAAGCGCTGGCCGTGAGTTTCACAAGGAAATCGGTGTAACTCGGCACGACCGCGTTCGCCGCCCGATTCGCGGCCTTGAACTGGTCGCGCAGGTTCACCAGGTTCGCCGCGTCCGTCGTGGTGGTCAAGGTGACCGGAGCGGTGGAGCGATGACTGGCGAGCATTCGCTCCGCGATGGTGCGACGGACCGCGCTGACCGCAAGCGCCGCATTCTTTTTAGGAGGCTCCGCTGCGGCCGCGCGCACGTCGCATTCGCGGATTCGTCCCGTGCGGCCGCTGCCGTTCACTTTCGTGAAGTCAACGTCCAGCTCGCGCGCAGCGCGTCGCGCTCGTGGGGAAATCGTGCGTCTCGACTCAGGCTTGACACCTTCTAGCTCCCGGCTTGTACCGGCTGCTGGTGCCTGTTGTTCGCCCCTTACATCCGCGTCCGTGATGCGGCCGCTCGGTCCTGTACCGGTCACTTCCTGAAGGTCAAGACCACGCTCGCGCGCCAGTCGCCGCACCGAGGGACTGGCGACAGGCGTCCGGGAAGTCTTCGTCGATTCTTTCCCTTCATTCTCAAATGGAGCCTTTTCCCCCGTCATCACCACAAAGCCGATGACGGTCCCGACCGCGACCTCGTCACCCGCTTTCGGCCCCGTTGGCGGAATCCGCAGCATGCCGGCGTCGAGGCACTCGATGTCCTCCGTCGCCTTTTCGCTTTCCAGCGTGAAGATCGCCTCGCCCGCGCGCACCGCGGCGCCGTCCGGCTTGAGCCAGCCGACGAAGACGCCCTTTTCCATGTTCCAGCCGAGGCGGGGGACGGTGATCGGGATCGCCATGCGCTTGCTCTCCGTGTCTGTGCCGGGGCCGCGAACCCGAAGCGCCAAGCAAGGACGTGCGGCAGGGTTTCGGGCACCACCGCGCTCGTCCTCTCCAGGAACTCTCTGTAAGACCACGTTTTATAATAGAGTTTTCAAGGTGCTATTATATCGGTACACAGCGTAACTACCCCTTTCTCCGGGCGAGCCGGGATTTCTTTGCGCTGGAGCGGCGTTGCTTGCCGCAACCTGATGAGGCGTATAGCGTAATTGGAGAAAAGGAGCCGCGCACGAAGTAAGCGAACCACTCCACCGCTTAGTTCGTGCGCGGCTCTTTGGCGACAGCGCAGCCGCAAGCGGCGAAATCGATGCACCGCGAGATCAGCCACGCCGACCAGACCAATGAGCCGGACAGCCGGCTGTCGCTCTACCTGTTGACGGCCCTGCTCGGACTGCTCCTCGCCGCCGACCTGTGGCCGCTGTTCGCGCGCTGGGTCAGCGGTTGGGGGCCGAAGCTGCCAGCCTACGACAACACCGTCTACGGCTATCGCCTCGCGCTGCTGGCAGCGATCCTCGGCGGCGCTCGCGCCCTGTACGGTTCGCTCGACGCCCTGTTCGCCGGCCGCGTCGGCGCCGACCTGGCCCTCGCCCTGGCCTGCGTGGCCGCCATCCTCCTCAAAGAACCGCTCGTCGCCGCCGAGATTGTCTTCATCGGCATGCTCGGCGAGTGCCTCGAAAGTGTCACCTTCGAGCGCACCCAACGGGCGTTGCGCGCGCTCGTCGAGATTTTTCCGCGCCGCTGCTGGCGGCTGCGCGACGGCGTCGAAGAGCGCGTCCTGACCTCCGAATTGCAGGCGGGCGATACCG
>JBBQPD010000642.1:0-4402 GCA_038331535.1 Gemmatales bacterium
GGCGTCGCGCGCGGCCAGTGCCGTGGCGGTCTGCTGTCCGATCTGCTCGATGTGAATGCCGCAAAGGGCCAGCGCCGAATCCCGCTGCGCGATGAGTTGCTCGCGCTGGGCAATGACCTGCTTGAGCAGCTGTGGATCATCAGGAAGCCTGGCAATCTCCGCGTCGTCCATGAGTGTCCGTTCCGCCAACCGCACCTTACCGGCGGCCGAGTGACCCGTCACGATGCGGCACACCTGGAGGTGACGCATGGCGGCCAAGTCGCCAAGTCGAGCGCGAGGGTGGAACTGTGGCGGGATCGAGTGCTGGCCCAGCGGGCCAGTGGGCAGTCGGTGCGCCGGTGGTGCCGGGACAATCACTGCCCGGAGCACTCGTTCTACCTGTGGCGGTCGAAGCTGGGTCTCTCGCCGGTGTCGGCTTGCAGGCAGCGATTGCGTCAGCCGGCGGCGGTTGACGCGGCGGCCGTGGGATTCGCCCGCGTGGTCGTCGCGCCGTCTGCTTCTGCAGTCGCGCCGCCAGCGCCCGTCGCCCAGCCGCTGCGGCTGATGCTTGCCGGCGGGCGTGAACTTTCGCTGCCGGCGTCGATGCCGGTGGAGCAGGTCGCCCGGCTGGTTCGCGCGATCGAGGCCGCCGACGCCGATGATGATCGGGGGGCGGCATGATCGTATCCGTTCGGACAACTGCAGTAGCGGCGGAGGGCGCGACGGCTCGATTCGGATGGCTAAGGCCGGCCGAGCGCCTGACCGCCGCGCGTCTCGAGGCCCAAGAAGGAATCCAGTTGATCGAGAACCCCGTAAGGGGCAGCGCCGGTGCCGACGCGCTCTGGAGGATCGACTCGTCCAGAGCCGCGCACGTGGACTTCATTGGAGTTCCCCAAGCATACCAGCCAGGACGATGGCCGGGGAACTTCCTCAACAAGGTCGAACATCACGCCACCTGGCATGACTTCACCGTGATTGACGTCACTGGCGCGAGCGAGGCGCAAATCTACCAGATCATGGAGAAGGTATACTCGCTGCCGACAGTGAAACAGGGCGGGATTATCTTTACGGGATGGTGACGTATGGCCGGTGACATTTTCTTCACCAAAGACCGGGTTTGGCTCGCGAATTCCAACAGCTTTGTCGACATCATTGAACGGGCGATCGCGGAGTGCCGCGCCGGTGAAGACATGCTCGTGCAGGTACTTTCGGACGCGGAGGCGATTCGGTCCCTCGGGGTCAACCTTGAAGAGGACCGCCATGTGCAGATGGCACTCACTGAGCGGGTGCTGGAGGCCGCGCAAGGCAAGCTCCAAGAGTTACGCGCGCGTCCAAGAACGCGCCCCGACGAGATTGAAGGCATTGAGGAGCTATTGGCTACCGCGCAAGCACACCTGAGTGAGTTGCGCGCGCATCCGGCATAGCCGGCAGCGAAGACATGAGGCCAGGCGCTTGATACTCCCGCTCCCACACGTCCGGCAGGAACTGCCCCAACTCGCTCAGCGGCGTCTTGCCGATCTTGGCCAGGACGCCGCGCAGGTACGCCTGCGGGTCCAGCCCGTGCCGCTCGGCGCTGGCGATCAGCGTCCACAGCCGCGCGTGGCTCGCGCCGGCCGCGTCGGTGCCGGCGAAGAGCCAGTTCTTCCGCCCGATCGCCACGCGCTTGAGCGCCCGCTCGGCGGCGTTATTGTCGATGTTCAGGAAGCCGTGCTCCGTGTAGCGGCACAAGGCGTCCCACTGGTTGAGCGTGTACCCGATCGCCTGGGCCATCGGGCTGTGCGGCAGGACGATCTGCTTCTCGCGGTCCAGCCAAGTTTTGATCTCCGTCAAGATTGGCTGGCTCTTCTCCTGTCGCAACGCACGAATGAACGCGTGGCGCTCGTTCATTGGCGTGGTGGGATTGTGCTTGAGCAGCTCGGCGATCTTCACCCTGGCCTCGTCCTCGACGGCGTAGAGCCGGCGGGCGTACTCCAGCATCTCGGCGGCGCGGCGGCCGTCGGTCTCCCTGGCGTCGAAGAACTTCCGCCGCGCGTGGGCCCAGCAGGCGACCTCCGTCACGCCGGTGGCGTAGATGCCGTCGTATCCGCCGTAGGCGTCAGCCTGGAGATAGCCGCTGAACTTGTCGAGCCACGCCATCGGCCCGGCCCGCGTTCGATCGGGCGTGTAGTCGTAGACGACGAACGGATTGGCTTCGTCGCCGATGTACGTCCAGATCCGCCCGCTCTTGCACTTGCCCCGCGTCGTGCCGTCCTGCACGGGCACCCGCGTCTCGTCGGTGTGAATGACTTTGCTCCGCCGCACGCGGTCGGCCATCAGGTCGGTCAGCGGCTTGACGAGCTTGCCCGCCGCCAGCATCCACGCGCACATCGTGCTGCGGGCGATGTCGATCCCGCTGCGGTCGAAGATCGTCTCCAGCCGGTAGAGCGGAAGATGGTCGCCGAGCTTGCTGGTGATCACGTAGGCCACCAGGCTCGGTCCGGGCAGGCCCTTCTCGATGGGTTGGGCTTCCTTGGTGGCGATGTCGATGTGCGCTTTGCCGTCGCAGGCGGCGCACTTGCCGTCGCCGCAGGTCTTGCAGGCGTACTTGTGGCGGACGTGCTGCAGGACCTCGAACCTCGCCGGGATGTACTCCAATTGCTCGCTGGTCTCGCTGCCGATGCAGGCGCGCGCCTCGCCACAGCAGGGGCACTTCTGATCTTGCTCGCTCAGGTCGTGGATGATCTGGCGGCGTGGGAGGTGGTCCGGCAGCTTGCGCCGGCCGTGCTTGTGGTGGTTGATGCGCCGGGTGGCGAGCTTCTGACCCGCCTCGGCCTCGGCGGCGGTCGCCTCGTCCGACGTCGGGTCGACCGGCGTCTCCGGCGCCACTGTGACGCCGAACATTAGGAGCTGCGTCGGGTCGAAGGCTTCGGAGCGCGGGCCGTAGAACCGGCGGAGGATGGCGTCGATCGCCGCCTGCTTCTCGGCCTCCAAGCGGAGACGCTGTGCTTCGAGCTGCTCGGCCGCCTCAGCCCGGATGCGGACGATCATCTGCTTGAGCAGGACGGGGTCGTCGGGGAGTTGTGCGACGTCGTTCGTCACCGGCGCGCTTGTATCACACGCGCAAGGGGAGCGCAATGCCTGACAAGCGCCGAACTCGCCGGATTTATCGGGAGGATTGCAGCGTGCAGCCGGCCAAGAGCTTCGCCAGATCACCGGCCGAGATGGAAACAGTCTTGTCGCCCGTCGCCAGCGGGGCCGGCAGCGAGAACGTCCCCTTCTCGATCCGCTTGTAGTAGAGGGCCAGACCGTTCTTGTCCCACCACAAGACCTTCACCCGCTGGCCCGAGCGGTTGCGGAAGACGAAGAGATTGCCGGAGAGCGGATCATGCCCCAGGAACGCCCGCACGACCTCGGCCAGCCCGTCGAAGCTCTTGCGCATGTCGACCGGCGTGGTCGCCACCCAGACCTGAATGTTCCCACCGGCGCGAATCATGCCGCCCCCACATCGGCGATCTCGATCGCGCGAACCAGCCGGGCCATCTGCTCGACCGGCATTGACGCCGGCAGCGCGAGCTCTCGACCGCCACTAAGCATCAGCCGTATCGGCTCGGCGGCGGCCGGTGCCGTCGGTTCAACGACCACGCGAGCGAAGGCCACGGCTGCCGGCTTCCGCGTAAGCCGCCGCGTGTGCTTTGGTGCCGGCGAAAGGCCGAGGTTCGCCCGCCACCAGTAGAACCCATGTTCCGGGCAGTTGTTCGCCCGGCACCACCCACGCACCGACTGCCCGCTGGCCTGCTGGGCCAGAACACGCTCACGCCAAAGCTCCGCCGTCGCACTCGCCTTCGTTGCCATGGGTCGCATGGTGACGAGTCAACCAACCGGCGGTAAGGTGTAGTTGATCGAACGGACACCCGTAGGCGAGGACCTCATCCGTGTGCGTTCGACCAACCACACCTGCAAACCGATGCCATAACTTGTCACCCTGCGATCAACCAGGAGGTTTCGCGTGGGTGCATCACAGGCGACCAGCAGGAATATAGCCGAGATCTGGCAAAGTGGTTGTGCAGCCCCAAGCGGTGGTGGCCTGCGTCGAGCCGATCCGGCTTTCGCTCGTCGGCGGCCGCGAGCTGAGGCTGCCGGCGTCGATGCCGATGGAGCAGATCGTCAAGCTGATTCGCGCCATCGAGGGGGCGCAGTGATCGACTCCAGCGGTCATGTACAGGTCTGGGTGGCCACTTCGCCGGTGGACATGCGCAAGAGTTTTGACAGCTTGGCCGAGGTGGTGCGGGCGTTTCTGGGGCATGATCCGCTGGACGGCAGCATGTTTGTCTTCCGCAATCGCTCGGCCGAGCGGGTGAAGATTCTCTGGTGGGATCAGAACGGGCTGGCGATCTATTACAAGCGGCTGGAGAAAGGGACGTTTGCGTTCCCCGCCGCCGCCCCT
>JBBQPD010000643.1:0-4400 GCA_038331535.1 Gemmatales bacterium
CGCGCACGAAGTAAGCGGGGAGAACCCGCTTACTTCGTGCGCGGCTCCTTTGTATCAAACCTCCACGCTTGGGTATAATGAACGCTGATGCCAGTTTTTCTCAACATCCGAACGGGAGCAGCGGCATGTCGCAGGCCAAGCCCACCGCCCGGCGCTGGACGGTCAAGGAGTTCTGGCATCTGGCGGAACTTGGGGCCTTTCGTAACCAGCGCGTCGAACTGATCGAAGGAGTGATCGTCAACATGCCGCCGATGCTCAGCCACCACGCCGCAACCATCGGGATGAGTCAGCGTAAGTTGGAAAAGGTCTTCGGCCTCGGTTATTGGTTGCGGATCCAGATGCCTTTACAGTTTGGTCGTCGCTCGGCTCCAGAACCCGACCTGGCAGTCGTGATGGGCGCGGCCGAAGATTATATCCGCGCCCATCCGACAATGGCCCTGCTCGTCGTCGAGGTTAGCGAGTCGTCGCTCTCTTACGACCGTGGTCGCAAGGCGAGTCTTTATGCACGTGCCGGGATCGCGGATTACTGGATCGTCAACCTCGTTCGGAACCAACTGGAGGTTCGACGGAATCCTGTCGTCGATCCATCGCAACGCTACGGCTTCGGCTACGCGGACGTGTCGATCCTGACGGCGGCGGACCACGTCACGCCTCTCGCCGCGCCGCACGCGATCCTCGCGGTGGCGGACTTGTTGCCGTGAGAGTAAATCAAGGCGGCTCTTGAAATAGTCGGAGTGCAGGAAGAATGCGCTGGATATGGCCAAAGTGCGCGTCGCGAGTCCACAATTCCACGTCATTGGCGATTGCTACGCTGGCCATTGTCAAATCTTGAAAAGGAACCGTCACGCCGCCCGCTCGTAGCGCGGCCCAATTGTCGCCAATGTTGGTCCAGAGCGAATCAGGAATGATTGTGACCGGAAATGCGGAAAGGACCGTCAAGAGCGATTGCCGATGCGCCGCGTCCCGGCTGCCGCACAACACTTCCGCTCGCGCAATACCGCAGACCGTTACGGGCAAGACCGACATCAAGGCCCGCAACTTCGGCTCCTTGCCCCGAAGGTAGTCAATAATTACGCTGCTATCGACGAGGATCATGGCTGGCAGTCGCCGGTTTGCTGTCGGTCAAACTCACGTTGCTCCCTCCAAGCGTCGAAATCATAGCCGTCCAGGTGTTGGGCCGCAGCGGCGGCGGCGGCCCAGGGCCGGGTGGAGGCAAAATCTTTGGAGAGCAGGAGTTCGATAAGCGGCAGGAATGATTCGAATCGGGAATCGTCGCGCCAAGTCTGATACGTCTTGCACCGAGTGTTCCACTCCGATTCGGTTTCGGGAATACGTGCCACGGTTGCATAAAACTCGTCCCGGATGCTAGGCTCCGGTTGCTCTGCTACGACGATCTCAACGGTCCGCCCGATCAGCGGCCGCAGTTCCGGCAGGTGCAGCGTTTCGGAATCGAGTTTCTTGCGAATACGGATGGTGGTCACGGTTCGTCCCTCCGGGGCTGGTACCATTCTACACTCCGCACGGGTTGGTTTGACACGTTAGCCCCCCGCGCACGCAAGGGAAGACCCTTGCGTGCGCGGCGGGCTAACGTGCAGTAACTCACTCCTCGTCGCCGCGCAGTTTCGCCAGCACGTTGAGGTCTTCCAGCGTCGTCACATCGCCGGTCGTCGTGCGGTTGGCGGCGACGTCGCGCAGCAGGCGGCGCATGATCTTTCCGGAGCGCGTTTTCGGCAGACCCTCCGTGAAGCGAATCTCGTCCGGCCGGGCCAGGGCGCCGATCTCCTTGGCGACATGCTCGCGTAGCTCCTTCTTCAGTTCCTCGCTCGGTTCGCAGCCGGTCTTGAGCGTCACGAAGCAGGAAATCGCTTCGCCCTTGATCTCGTCCGGCTTGCCCACCACCGCCGCCTCGGCCACCTTCGGATGATGCACCAGGGCGCTTTCGACTTCCATCGTGCTGAGGCGATGGCCGGCCACGTTGAGCACGTCATCGACCCGGCCCATGATCCACAGGTAGCCATCCGCGTCGCGGCGGGCGCCGTCGGCGGTGAAGTAAGAGTGCGGCACCTGGCTCCAGTATTGTTCGCGGTAGCGCTCGTCGGCGCCGTAAATCGTCCGCAGCATCGCCGGCCAGGGCTTGCGGATCACCAGCAAGCCGCCGCGATCGACGCCGACTTCCTCACCATTTTTGTCCACCACTTCGGCGACGACGCCCGGCAGCGGCCGCGTCGCGGAACCGGGTTTCGTGGCGATGGCGCCGGGCAGCGGGGCAATCATGATCATGCCCGTTTCGGTCTGCCACCAGGTATCGACGATAGGGCAACGGCCGCCGCCGATCTTCTCGTGATACCACATCCACGCCTCTGGGTTGATCGGCTCGCCGACGGTGCCGAGCAGGCGCAGGCTCGTCAGGTCGTGCTTCGCCGGCCACTGGTCGCCCCACTTGCTGAACGCCCGGATCGCTGTCGGCGCCGTGTAGAAGATCGTCACCCGATACTTTGAGAGGATCTCCCAGAAGCGGTCCTCGCGCGGGTGATTCGGCGCCCCCTCGTACATGACGATGGTGGAACCGTTGCACAGCGGGCCGTAGACGATGTAGCTGTGCCCCGTCACCCAGCCGACGTCGGCGGTACACCAGTAGACGTCCTCCTCGCGCAGATCGAAGACCCACTTGTGCGTCAGCGACACGCCGAGCAGATAGCCGGCCGTCGTGTGCAGCACTCCCTTCGGCTTCCCGGTCGAGCCGCTGGTGTAAAGGATGAAGAGCGGGTGCTCACTGTCGAGCGGTTCCGGCGGACAGTCGGCAGCCGCCGCGGCGGTCAGTTCGTGCCACCAGTAGTCGCGGCCCGCCTTCATCTCCACTTGCTGATTGCAGCGATTGAGGACGATGCACTTTTCGACGGTGGGCGACTTGGCCAGCGCCTGATCGACATTCTGCTTCAGCGGCACGACCTTGCCCCGCCGCCAGCCGCCGTCGGCCGTGATGACAAGGCGCGCCCCGGCGTCGTTGTTGCGATCGGCGACGGCGTCGGCGCTGAAGCCGCCGAAGATAACGGAATGTGTCGCACCGATCCGAGCGCAGGCGAGCATGGCGATGGCCGCCTCGGGCACCATCGGCAGGTAGATCGTGACGCGGTCGCCAGGCTTGATGCCCTGCGCCTTGAGGACGTTGGCGAACTTGCAAACCTCGCGGTGCAGCATCTGGTAGGTGAGCACGCGCACGTCGCCCGGCTCGCCCTCCCAGATGATGGCGGCCTTGTTGCGGCGGGGCCCGGCGAGGTGGCGGTCGAGGCAGTTGACGCTGGCGTTGATGCGGCCGCCGTCGAACCAGCGCGCGTGCGGTTCGTTCCAGTCGAGGACTTTATCCCAGCGCTTAAACCAGGCGAGCGATTCGGCCTGCTCGGCCCAGAAGCCTTCGGGATCGTCCTTCGCTCGCGCGAAGAGTTGTTCGTACTGGGCGAGGCTGCCGACGTGCGCATTGGCGGCGAACTCCGCAGGCGGCGCGAACGAGCGTGTTTCCTTGAGGACGCTGGTGATGTCGGAGGAGGAGGGAGAGGACATGAGAAAGCTCCGGTGGTATCCGCGGCGGTTCAGCTCGACGGTCGCAAGTATAAGGGGAGTGGAAGGGGAAAGGAAGAGATTTGAAGATATCTCTAGCAAATTGGACAAGTTCACGCGGCGATCAAGATACTTCTTACAGCCGCAGATCAACTCGTCGGACGACTACTTGCAGCGAGAAAAACTGACTTCACCCGCAACGGCATGCCGTTACGGGTGAAGTCGTTCGAGCCGCGTTGATCTGGAAAAGCCTACTTCCAGGCACTGCTCGAACTTGACCGGTAACCACCTCAAGCCGGGTTACACGATCTGAAGAAACGACAAGCGCCACCGCTTCAATGACCTCTTATTACGGCCCTCACGGTATGCGACAGTCGTTTACTTCTTCACTCATCCGAACTTTCCAGGATACTAACTCTGATAGCCAAGATGACGTTCAACCAGATGTACTCAGAGTCTGACATGGTCCCGCGACTCGGAAAACTCTGAGGGATTGAGTCGCGGGACTAACATCGTGTAGCTCTTCTATTTGGCGAGACGCCGAAGGAGGATTGACGCGGCACGAGAGACCACGAACTTACCGACGTCGATCAGCACCGACGTGCTTGTCGTAGTCGATGAGGACGGTGTTGCACAAGAGACCACGAACTGAACGATGGCGCTCTGCAGCCACGGATACTTGGCAAGGCAACGCCGCACCGTGCCCGCGCAGGTGGCGACGACCTGGGCGATGGTTCCAACGCGCCAATTTTTTTGGGCGAAGATTGAATTGGTGATGATGATG
This sequence comes from Gemmatales bacterium, assembly GCA_038331535.1. Taxonomy (GTDB): domain Bacteria; phylum Planctomycetota; class Planctomycetia; order Gemmatales; family Gemmataceae; genus JBBQPD01. Next base: position 4,340 of record JBBQPD010000643.1, read on the forward strand.
ATGATTGCGACGAGTGTCGCGATGACGGAAAGCTGGTGAGTGTCGACGAGGGAAGGCAGGA
>JBBQPD010000644.1:0-4398 GCA_038331535.1 Gemmatales bacterium
ACGGCGACTGTATCCGTTGCCACGAAAATCTGAAGGATCACCTGCGCGCGGGAGAGGCTTCCTTCTCGAAGGTGACTGGCTTCCCTGACGGACATCCGGAGTTTGCACTCTGGCGCGGCGAGCACAAGGGATTGAAGGACGGCAAAGATGATCCCGGACGGATTCGATTCAACCATCAAAAGCACCTGGCCCTGTCATCTCGCTTTTTACCAAACGGGATGGAAGAACTGACGTGCGTCCGCTGTCATCAGCCGGACGACTCCGGCCGAACCATGAGGCCGATCAACCATGAAGCGCATTGCCAGGAGTGCCATTCGGGCCAGCGTGCCGTTCAGCTCGTAGGCCGATTTCGCGATGACAAAGACGCTCAGGCGGCCGTCGCCTTCGCGCGCGTGTTGGCTCCGCACAAGCAACCGGAGGAGATACGCAGCCAGTTGAACGGACGCTTGTTGAACTTCCTCGACCATAATCCGGTGATTGCCCAGGAAAGCGGCGACGCGGGCGGGCGTTGGCCAGGGCCGAATCGCGAGATCGTCTGGACTCCGTTCCAGGGCAATCGGGTGACATTCAACCCAGGCCCGTTCGTCCTCACCCAGAGGCACCATCTGGAAGATCAACTCTTCGGTCGGAGCGGTGGGTGTGCCTTCTGTCACGATCCGAAGCCGAACAGCGAGCCGAGGGAGAAGCACCCCGAGGTTCTGCCGGAGTACGAGCCGCCAACGATTCCGGGACGCTGGCTGCGGCACGGCATGTTCAATCACCAGCGACACCTGATGGTGGACTGCGCCCACTGCCACGAAGCCGGTCAGAGTTCGCGAACCGCCGACGTGCTGATCCCGAAGCAGCAAGTCTGCGCCGGCTGCCATAGTCTCGCGGGCGGAGCGCGCTTCGATTGCGCCGAGTGCCACAAGTACCACGGACGGGAGCCGGACCGCGCCGGTGCGCATACGTTTCTGTTCCGAGACGGGATGAAGAGATAGGCGACGGGATCGTGTTTACCTTTCGCGCGCGAAACGTAAACACGATCCCGGCCTCAGTCGATTACAGGAGTCCATCGAATGGCTGAAATCCATCCCGACCCGGACCTCGATGGCGTCGTGTTGCCGATCGAGCTGCTCTCGAACCTGTCCCTGTTCGTCAAGAACCCGAAGAAGACGCTTCTGAAACGATTTCCCACCTATGTCGTTCTGAAGCGATTTTCGAAGGGAGAGGTCATTTGTCGCCAGGGCGAACCAGGTTGGACGGCGTTTTACATTCTCACGCCGGAGGACACCGTTTCGATCCTCGAACACCGGCGCGAGCGGCAAAAGGGCACGGCCGAGCGCGCCAAAGTCGAGCAAGAATTGACCGTGTTCCGCCAGCGGGTCGAGCGCCGGCGGGCCGCTCCGGACGATCAGAGCGGCCGGCAGATGGCGATGGTGTTCGTCGCCCTGCCGAAGTCGGGTTCGGGGCGCATCGACCAGACCATGGCGACGCGCATGCATAATGCGCTCGGCGTCAACGTGGCCGCACGGCCAATGCGAAACATGCAGGACCAAACGTTTTTCCCTCCCGTCGGCGCTCCGGTCGATCGCAACGTCGAGAGCTTTCGCGCTCCCCTTTATGAAGGCCAACTCTTCGGCGAGTACAGTTGCCTGTACCGTACGCCGCGCACCGCGACCATCGTGGCCTCCTACGACTGCTACATGATCGAGATGTTGCGCAACATCTTCCTGAACGTGGTCCAGAAAGACCCGACCTATGCGGGGCCGGCGGCCGAGATGGAGCGGAAACGCTTTCTCGATACGCACATGCCGAAACTCTCGCTGTTTGCCACTCTCACCCGCGAGGAATACGCCGAGGTCAAGGGCATCGTGGAGCTTGTCGATTTCGACCCGGGTCAGGTGATCTTCGACGAACACGACCGCGACAACGGCGTCTACGTCATCCGTAGCGGTATGGTCAAGGAATTAAAGAACGTCTCCACGTTGCTCGCGCGCGACGACGTCGCCGACTGGAACAAGCTGCTCGCGGCGCTGCGCGAGGGAGAGGCCGCGCCCAAAGACTACCGGGGCCGGCTCTGGACGCTGTTGCCGGAATCGGCCCGCAGCGCGGTGAGGCGTACGCCGGCCGACCAACTGCCGCAGCGCGTCGAACAGGTCGAAGTCCTGCTCGGTCTGAACGACATCCTCAAGATCCCAAAATTGGCGGATTTCGTCGAGTTCTCCCCCGCCTGTGCCGCACTGGCGGCGAGCGAACGGGGACGCGAGCTGGCCGCCGAGCGGGCGACGATGCGCGAAGAGGCGCGGGTCAAGAAGGCGAAGGAAGTTCCCGAATTGTCCGAGGCGAAGCTGCGGCGCTTCAACCGCCTGCTGCTGGAGGAAGCGTTGCCGACGATCCTCCGGCGCGCGCGTCACGGAGCGCCGGAGTGCATTCTCAACTACTACTCGCCGGGCGATTACGTCTGCGGCTACGGCGTTTTGGAGAACCAGCCGAGCAACGTGACCGGCATCGCCTTCGATCACCCGAACAACTCCGGACAAGTTCAGCTCGTGCGGCTGCCGGGCGACGCCTTACGGAAGGCGTGCGCGAACAATCCGACGCTCAAGGAGAAGATCAATCGCGAGTTGTCGAAACGTCGGAAGCACTCGATGCAACGGCTGCTCACCCCGGTCTGGGACGACAGCAACCAGGTGCAATTATCCGGCCGATTCGAGGAGCTAGGCCTGATCCAGGGCCAGCGCTTGATGCTCATCGATCTGGATCGCTGCACGCGCTGCGACGAATGCGTCAAGGCGTGCGTGAACACCCACGACGACGGCCACTCGCGGCTGTTCCTGGACGGGCCGCGCTTCGGCAAGTACCTCGTGCCGATCTCCTGCCGGGCCTGCTTGGACCCGGTGTGCATGATGGACTGCCCCGTCAGTTCCATTCATCGGGGCGAGAACCGCGAGATGGTGATCGAGGACTGGTGCATCGGCTGCGAAATCTGTGCCCGCGCCTGTCCCTACGGCTCCATCCAGATGCACGACCTGGGCCTGGTCAAGGAACGCACGCGCGGTTGGCGCTGCGCGACCGTCGAGATGGCACCCGAAGAAAAGTGGTTCCAACCCAATTTCAACGACGCCAGGTGGCTGGCGGCCGCGGCCCCCTTCCAGTTCGACCGCGTCTTCCGCGACCTTCTCGAACAGGCCAGCGGCGCCGCGGTGCCGAAAGACGAGCCGATCTTCTTCCGCTATGGCTTCGACGTTTCCCCCGCTGATCTCGTGCTGCCCGGCCGAGGCAAGGGCGAGACAAAGCCGGTGGAACGACTGATCCTGATCGTTACTTCGTTCGCGGCCGAGGTGACGGTCTGGCTCGACGGCGCCAAGCTGCCGGACTGCAAACCCAAGCAAGGGCGGCGCGAGTACGAATTGCCCGTCAAGAAAACGGAGGGGGAGAAGTCGCAGGTTGTCCTGGGAAAGGGGCGACACGTTCTGGCGGTGCGTGCCAAGCCGCCGGTGCCGGCAGGAAAAGACCTGATGATGGCCGGAATCTACTCGGAGCGCCGGCCTGACTTGCCGGAGGGCGCCGCCGACGAGAAGGTCGCGGAAGAGTTGACGGAAAAGCTGGTCGTGAAGCGGGCGGTGGTGTGCGACCTGTGTAGCAGCCTGCCGGGGAAATCGCCGGCGTGTGTCCGCGCCTGCCCGCACGACGCCGCGTTTCGGATTAACGCGCGCAAGGATTTTCCGCAGCAGTGAGACTTGAGATATCGGATCGCCGGAGGCAGGTGAGTCTCGCCTTCGCTCGACCCACGCTATGAGTTGTCGATACGACTCACGACCTGTACCAAAAGGGACATGAAGACACTCGACGAATTCCGCAGCATTTATCGATTGCCGCTGCCCGAATTGATGTTCCGGGCCGCCGAGGTCCACCGGGCGAATCGCGGCTACGGCGACGTGCAGCGCTGCGCCTTGCTCAGCGTCAAGACCGGCGGTTGCCCGGAAGATTGTTCCTATTGCAGCCAGAGCGCTCGCTATCAGACGCCGGTCCAGGCCGAACCGCTCCTGAGCGTCGAGGAAGTTCGCCGCCGGGCCGAAGAGGCGAAGGAGCGCGGCGCGACGCGCTTCTGCATGGGCGCTGCCTGGCGCGGGCCGCGCGACGGCCCGCAGTTCGACCGCGTGTTGGAGATGGTCCGCACCGTGCGCGCGCTGGACATGGAAGCGTGCGTGACGCTGGGAATGCTCAGCGACGAGCAGGCGTGCCGTCTCGCCGAGGCGGGTTTGACCGCGTACAACCATAATCTCGACACATCCCGTCGCCATTATCCGAATATCGTTTCCACGCATACTTACGACGACCGCCTCGACACGCTGCGCAAGGTGCAACGCGCCGGCATCTCTGTATGCTGCGGCGGCATCGTCGGCATGGGCGAGA
>JBBQPD010000645.1:0-4396 GCA_038331535.1 Gemmatales bacterium
CCAGGACCAGCGCCCCGCGCACCAGCAGGTCGGCGAACATCGCCAGCCAGGCCCCGAACAGTCCCAGCCCCACGGACGGGCCCGTCAGGAGGTACGCCAGCGGGATGCGCACCAGGAGGAACCCCGTCCAGGTGAACAGCACCGGCACGCGCGTGTCGCCGGCCCCGCGCAGGGCTGACGTCAGGACGGTGGTACACGCCAGGGCCGGCATCGCGAACGCCACCAGCCGCAGCACCGGCACCCCCTGGGCGATGACGCCGGCCTGTTCCGGGTGCGGGCAGTAGAGCGCGAACATCTGCGGCGCCAGGGTGAAGAACACCGCGCCCATGAAGCACATGACGAGGCAGCCCAGGCCGAACGTCGTCCAGCCGTAGCGTGCCGCCTCGCGCGGCCGGCCGGCCCCCAGGCTCTGGCCGACCAGCGCCGTCGCCGCGGTGCCGAACGCCGAGCCGGAGAGGTAGGCCAGCGCCTCCCAGCCCAGGGCGATGCCGTGCGCCCCGCTGGCCTCCTTCCCCAGGTGGTTGACGATGGCCAGGAACCAGAACTGCCCGAGGATAAGCGAGAGGCTGTCCGCCCCCGCCGGCAGGCTCACCCGCAGGAGGCGGCGGAGCAAGGCGGGGTCCGGCCGCAGCAGCCGCAGCTCCAGGCGCAGCCCGGCGCGGCCGCGCAGCAGCACGGCCAGGACCGCGACCGCCCCGAGCAGGTGGCTCACCGCCGTCCCCGTGGCGATGCCGACGAACTCCAGGCGCGGCAGCGGCCCCAGGCCGTGAAACAGCCCCCACCCCAGCGGCACGTTGACGACCGCCACCCCGCCCAGCACCCACAGCCCGGTGCGCGTGTCCCCCGCGCCGACCAGGCACGCAATGCCAGCCACTTCGATCGTTTGAAAAACGAGCAAGCCGAACAAGATCAACGCATACTCCGCGGCATAATCGGCCGCCGCCCCTTCCAGGTTCAGCACCTGAACCATCCAGCGTACGCCGCCCAGGAATGCCCACGCAGTCGCGGTCAATCCGAGCACGACCGCGAGCAGCAACGCCTGATGCGTGACCGCCACGGCGAGTTGGCGTTCCTCTGCCCCGATGCAGCGTGCCACCAGTGCCGTACTACCGACGGTGACGAGCACGTTGTAGCACGTGATGAACCAGGCCAGGTAATGTGCCGTCGTCTGGGCCGCTTGCACCGCTGCCTGATCGGTTCCTTCGAGATGCCCCGCGAGATAGCGATCCGATAGCAACACAACGAAGGATAACCCCTGCTGCGCCAGCACCGGCAGCGATAACGCGATCACCAGCCGCCAACTCGGCAGCGGCAACGCGGAGCTCTGTGGTACGCTCGGATCGTCCATCGCTTGCGGATTCATCGTGGCAGATGTCGTCCAGGTCAACAAGGATCCCCTTCCCCGCGGAAGACGCCACGTAGAAGCGGGAATGAGTGTTGTTGTATCGAAATGGTTCGGGCGATTCATATAATGAAGAGTGATTACTCTGGATTTACGCGAATGCAAAGCCGGCGACGGCTTTTAATCGAAGGAGAACGATATGAAGGGCGACCCGCAGGTCATCGACGTGTTGAACCGGGCCTTGACGATTGAGCTAACCGCCATCAACCAATATTTCTGCCAGGCCAAAATGTGCATGAATTGGGGTTACAAGCTCCTCGGCAAGAAGCACTACGAAGAATCCATGGGCGAGATGAAGCATGCCGAGAAGCTCATCGACCGCATCTTGTTCCTTGACGGCACGCCGGAAATCGCACGCTATGATGTGATCCGCGTCGGCACGAACGTGAAGGAACAATTCGAGAACGATCTCAAGCTGGAAATGGGGGGCGTCAACGCCTATAACGCCGCGATCGAGCTTTGCACCAAGCTGAAGGATAACGGCTCCCGCGAGTTGATAGCGCCCATTCTCGTCGAATCGGAAGAGCACGTCGATTGGCTGGAAACGCAACTCGCCCTGATCGAGGCAGTCGGGTTGCAAAATTACCTGACGGAACAAATGGGCGGGCACGACACGGGCGGACACTAAACGGACCTGACCAAATCCCACCACGAAAACACGAGCGAGTGAAAACACGACAGGCCTCTTTGTCGTGCTTTCACTCCTTCGTCCTTTCCTGGTGGGTGATTTCCGACCGGACCCATTCGTATTGCTCGGGCAAGCACGGCACGGCTTCGCCGGGCGCGGGCGGATGCGGGACGAGTTGCCGAGAAATCATTGCGCAGAGCTCCGCCAGCCCTTTTTGCGTTTGCGCGGAAATCCGTAACGCCTCACCTGCTATTTGCCAACTCCAAGCCGCAGGCAGATCGATTTTGTTGATAACGAAACACCAACCCATCCGCTCGGCCGGAAAGATCGGCTCGCTTGCTCCATCGAGCAGCCACAAACGCAGGTCGGCCTCCCGCGAGGCGTCGTGAGCCCGCTTCATCCCCTGCCGTTCCAGGTTGCTGGATGATTGCCGAATGCCGGCCGTGTCGGTGATCTCCACGGGCCAACCGTCGATGGCGAGCCGGGCGGTGACGACATCGCGCGTGGTTCCCGGCGTCGGTGAAACGATGCTGCGCGTGTAGCCGGCCAAAGCGTTCATCAGGCTGCTCTTACCGACGTTGGGAGCGCCGGCGATCACGATCTTCCACGGCTCAATTAGGTGCCGGCCGAGCGGGATCAACTCGGCGAGCCGGCGCAATTTCTCGGCGTCAGGCATTTCCCGTAGGCCGGCATTCCAGGCGCCATTGGCTTGATCGAGCAGGATGGAGGCGGTGCGTGCCGTCGGCGCCTGTGCGAGCATCGTGGCAGAAGCGTCGAAGAATCGCTGCCAGGGGACGATGGAAACACCGTGTTCTTGGTAAAGTTCCTGGAGCATGCGGACTATTTCGATGCCGCCATGACAGTGCATTTCCAGACAGATTGTGGGGGAGTCCTGCTTCACCGCCAAAACCACGTCGTCCGCATGATCCTTGCCCAGTTTGCCATACCAGAATCTTCCCCCGGTTGGCTGGTCGGGAAGAATCCCTTTATAGGGCCTGAACAGATGGCGCGTAACCGTCCAGGCGATGGGGCCGCGCACCGCAAGCGTGGCAATGGCGGCTTTGCCGGGCGGCGTCAGGCAGGCGAGTTGAGTGTCCATGGGGAGTTATCCACGCGGCCTGCTGTGCAAGATGCCTTCCAGCGTCATCTCGGGCCAAAGGTGTGCGGGATGATGCAACCTGCCTGCCACCGCCTTCGCATCGCCGCCGGTGAGAAAGATTTCGAAAGGCGTCGGATAGCGATGTTGATACTCGACGATTAGCCTTTCGATGCCGCCGAGCATCGCATGATAAACGCCAGTTTGAATTGCCTGCATGGTCGAGGTTCCCGGAGGTAAGACGGCGTCTGCCATTTCAACGATGGGCAACAGCGCAGTGTAATCGTGCAGCGCCTGCGTCATCAGTCGAAAACCGGGCAAGATCGCCCCACCGCGAAAAGCGCCTGCGCCATCGACGTAATCCACCGTGACCGCGGACCCTGCATCGACCAGAATCGCGGCAACGTTCTCCTGCCGGCGCAGGTTGGACGCCACCGCGTTGAGCAGGCGATCGATGCCGACCTTTTCTGGCATCTCCACTTCGATGCGGATTGGCAATTGCTTGTGCGAGCTCAGGATGTGGACGGCGGGGCTGCGCTCGCGGAGCCAAACGACGAGCGCGTCGCGGCGCTCAGGATGAACGCCGCTGACGATCCATTCTTGCGTGGGTTCGAGCTTCCAGGCGTCCCATTGCGTCTGCCAGGCCAGCGGGTCGTCGGGAGGCAGCGCCGCAATGCTCCATACCTGCGCGGAGCTGCACAGACCCCACTTGACGCGGGTGTTGCCGACATCGACAACCATCGGACCGCTCACGCGACAACCTCTTTGACAGCTTGCAATTGCTCGGCGACACGCCCGACGAGTACAGCCAATCCTTGCCCCGTCACAGCCGAGATCGACAGCACCTCGCAGCCAATTTCGCTTTGCATGTGAGCGCGGATCTCGTCGTTATTCGTCAGCTCGCCCTTGCTCATCACGACGACTTCCGGCTTCTTGGCCAACTCTTGGCGATAAAGTTCGAGTTCGTGGCGAACCATGCGGTAGTTATGCACAGGATCGCTGCCATCGAGAGGCAGCGGTTCGACGATATGCACGAGTACGCGCGTCCGCTCGACGTGGCGCAGAAATTCGTGTCCCAGCCCGACGCCGCTGTGGGCGCCTTCGATCAAGCCAGGCAAGTCGGCGACGACAAAGACGCGCTCGCCTTAGCCGTCTACGACAGCGTCGGATGCATCGGTCGTGGGGCGGAGGTATAGGAAGATGTGGGGGTGGGGCAGCGAATGACGGCTGTGAGTAGTAGTATTGGGTGCGAGGGGCAGACAGATGAGGG
>JBBQPD010000646.1:0-4393 GCA_038331535.1 Gemmatales bacterium
GCTCCTGCGACCGCTTACTGCGTGCGCGGCTCCTGCGACCGCTTACTGCGTGCGCGGCTCCTGCGACCGCTTACTGCGTGCGCGGCTCCTGCGACCGCTTACTGCGTGCGCGGCTCTGCGACCGCTTACTGCGTGCGCGGCTCCTGCGACCGCTTACTGCGTGCGCGGCTCCTGAGTTGATGTTAGCGCATGGGTGCATTTGGTACCGCTGCGGCGGGCGCCGTGGGAACCGTCATCGGGCTAGGGACAGCCACAGGCGCGGCCCCGGCTACTTGCGGTACGGCGCCCGGCGCGGCGGCCATGACGGGTTGCGGATGGGCGGCGGCGGTCTGCTGGATACTCGCCTCGGCGTTGACGGCTTCCGTCGGCGGCAATTCCGCCTTGCGGGCGGCCTGGCCAATAGGCCCCAGGAGCACGCCGATTACGACCAGGGTAATTCCGGTGAGGAATAGTCCCACCAGCCAGAACCAAGTCGGATTGGAGATCGTCCGGCCGTGCTCGAAGGCGAAATACCAAACCACCGTCCAGACGTCGAGCAGCATGCCGCTCGTGATGTAGGTCAGCGAGGCACGCGGCCCGAACGAGGGTTGACTCAGGATTGCCATGATTGCTTCTCCCTAAGACGGATTGCGGGGAGGTGTCGGGGACTTCCCATCGGCAAGCTCAATCCCGCGTTGATTTTCTTGCTATGCAAATGCAGCGCCATACGATCCAGGCCGCTATTTGCGAGGTATGAATCGGCAGGCCGCTTCCCGTGTCAGGGCAATGGAGTGCCCGTCAGCCCGCATCCTACTTTTCATCTGGATGCAGTGGATCTTCGGTGCAAGCGACAGGAACCAACACCGGAACGAAGACGAAAGCGGCCTGGCCAGGAAGCACCCAGCCGGCCTCCATGAGCATGGTCCCGGTACCGCCGCCGCCATAACGGGGATCGTCGCTCGACCAGAGTAGTTGCCAGCGGCAACCGGCCGGCGGCGCCAGCAACGGCTCCGGCAGCGGGGTGCCTTCGAGATCGACGCCGAGGTTCATCAGGAACAACCGGTCTTCGGCCGGCTGTTCGCCAAAGAAGCGGAGCAACAGGGCATCGGCTCCGATCACCGCACCGTCGATCCCGCGCACTTGCTGGCGGCGGAAGGTCGGATCGTCGCGGCGCAGGCGCAACAGATCGCGATGCAGATCGACGGCCCAGGCGTGGCGTTCGATCTCGGCGGGATCGAGCTTGCAGCGGGCGAACGTCTTCGGGTCGTGCGGGTCGGGGATCGCGGGCCGCCGCTCCGCGTCTTTCAAACTGGGAAACTGTGTGAGGAATTCGACGCGCCCGTTGCGAACGAGGACGGCAAGCTCCGGCTTGTGGTCGGCGAAGAAGAAGAACGGGGATGACGAGGCGAACTCCTGTCCCTGAAATAGCATCGGCGTGGCCGGGGCGAGCAGCAGCAAGGCCGTCATGGCCCGATAACGCCCCGGCGACGTGAGGGCGTGCGCGCGCCGACCCGTCCCCGAATTGGCGGTCTGATCGTGGTTATCGATAAACGTGACAAAGGCGGACGGCGCCACGTCGAGGGCGGGCGTGCCGCGCCCTGCTTTCTGCCAGCGGTAATGCTGGCCCTGGAAGAGATAGCCGTACTTCACCGCCGAGAGCAGCTCCTGCGGCCGGCCGCGATGGTCCGAGTAATACGCCTCGGCCCGGCCCGTGAGCGCAACGCGGGCCGTGTGATGAAAGTCGTCGTTCCAGAGCATGTCGAGGCCGAAGCCACCCTCTTGCGGAGAGCGCACCAGTTCCGAATGCTGCGGCTCGTTCTCGGCGATCAGCACGATCGAGCGCTTCCCGGCCGCCGCGCGCGCGACGCGCGCCAGGGCGGCGAGAATGTGTTCGCCGGGGCTGTCGTCGTAGACGTTTTGCGTGGCGTCCAGGCGCAGCCCGTCGAAGTGATATTCTTCGATCCAGTAGGCCGCGTTGGTGAGGTAGAATTCACGTACCGGACCGGCGTCGTCGCCGTCGAAGTTGATGGCCTCGCCCCAGTCGGTCTTGTGGCGCTCGCTGAAATAGGCGGGGCTGAACACTCTGAGGAAGTTGCCGTCCGGTCCGAGATGGTTGTAGACGACGTCGAGAATGACGCCGATTCCCAGGGCGTGGGCACGATCGACGAAGGCGCGCACATCGTCCGGCGTTCCGTAGAGGCGCGTCGGCGCGAACAGATTCACGCCATCGTAGCCCCAACCGAAGCGGCCAGCGAAGTCGGCGAGGGGCATCACTTCGATCAGGTTGATACCGACGTCGACCAGGCGCGGCAATTGCGCTAGCGCAGCGCTCCAGGTGCCCTCCGGAGTGAACGTTCCGACGTGCATCTCGTAAACGACGCGGCCGCGGGGCGTGGCTCCGGCCCAACCGGAATCGCTCCATCGAAAGCGCGCCGGATCGACGACCTGCGACGGACCAAACGGCCCTTGTGGCTGAAAGCGCGCGCCCGGATCGGGATAGAGCGACTCGCCGCCGTCGGTGCGGAAGCGATACAGGGCGCCGTCGCCAACGTCGGCGCTTGCCGAGAAGTAGCCGTTCTTCTCCGCTTCGAGGGGGAGGGTTCGCGTCGTCGTACCTTCGATGACCAGGTCAATCTGCTTGCACTGCGGCGCCCAGATGCGGAAGCTCGTCTGCCCCGGAGCAACCAATGCGGTGCCGATCGGCCAACGGCGCCGATCCGTTCGTTTTTCGAGCAGAGCGTTGGCGACCGGATCAGGTTCGCGAATCACCGTGGCGCACGGGACAGGCATGGTTTGCATCCCTACAGAGATAACAGCAGTCCAGCGCGGGGAAGGGAGAGCAAACGACATGCCAGCCCGGCCAGGCTGCTGTTTACGTTTCGCGCGGTGCGGACAGCGCGAAACGTAAACAAACGGAAACCTCGCGACCGACATGCAGGTAGGAGCAATCGGAGGCGACGAGACGAAATCGAGTGCATCGCCGCCGACGGACGGACCGAAGTTGTTGGATGGGTCCGAGAGAAGAAAACGTCGCGCCGTCACCTCCCCGCGACAGAAAGTGATGGGGCATCATGCGCAGCTTGTTGAAGTGGCTGGTGATCCTCGGCATTCTGGCCGGGCTGGGGGCGGGCGCCGCGATCTTCACGAAGTCGTGGTTGAAACAAGGCGCCGTGCCGAAGTACCTGACCGCCAAAACGTCGCGCGGCCGGGTCGAGACCGTCGTCAACTCGACCGGGACCGTCAAGCCGGTGCAGTCGGTCTCCGTCGGCGCCTTCACGTCTGGGCCGATCAAGGAGGTCAAAGTCGATTTCAACAGCGTCGTCAAGAAGGGCGACCTGCTCGCGCTCATCGACCCGAAGCTGGCCAAGGCGACCGTCGCGCGCGACACGGCGGCCGTCGATGCCGTGACGGCCGATCTGAAGCGCGTCGAAGCCATGCTCAAGCAGTCCGAAAACAATCTGAAGCGCGCCGAAAAACTCCAGGAGATCAACCGCGACTACGTCTCCGATACCGACATGGACGCCTACTACTTCTCGCGCTTGCAGAACGAGGCGCTGCAACGGCTCGGCAAAGCCACCATCGCGCAGGCCGAAGCCACGCTGGAAAATTCCGTGGCGAACCTCGGCTACACGGAGATCCGAGCGCCCGTGGCCGGCGTCGTCATCAACCGTGTCGTCGATCCCGGCCAGACCGTGGCGGCTTCGTTCCAGACGCCGGAATTGTTCGTCATCGCCCCCGAAATGGACAAGCACATGTACGTCTACGCTTCCGTGGACGAGGCGGACATCGGCCAGATTCGCGCCGCGCAGGAGCGCGGCCGGGTCGTCAAGTTCACCGTGGACGCCTACCCCGGCGACCTGTTCAAGGGCCGGGTCCACCAGATCCGCAAGAACTCCACGACGACGCAGAACGTCGTCACCTATCCCGTCGTGATCGAGTCGCCGAACCCGGACCTCAAGCTGATGCCCGGCATGACGGCGAGCATCTCGTTCCAGATCGAGGAAAAAGAGGACGTGTTGCGCGTGCCCGCCGCGGCGCTGCGGTTCCTGCCGCCGCCGGCCCAGGTGCGTGCGGAAGATCGCCACTACCTGGAAGCGCAGCCGACGGGCAAGCCCGAAGCCGTCGCACTGCGCTCGGCCGCCGAAAAGGCCGATCAGGCGCGTAAACGCCAGAAGCGCGTCGTCTGGGTGCAAGACGGCCCGACGCTGCGCGCCATCCCCGTCACGCTCGGCCTGATCGACAACCAGTTCGCGGAAGTGCTGGAAGGCGAGCTCACCGAGGACCAGACCGTCGTCGTCGGCACGGATAACGTGAAATGAGGCTGGCCCGTGAATTCCTCTCGTTCCTCTCGTTCCCAAACTCCGTTTGGGCACGAGAACGGTTGCGCTATCTGACGCAGTGGCCAGTAGGCCCA
>JBBQPD010000647.1:0-4393 GCA_038331535.1 Gemmatales bacterium
GGGCTGACGCCCCCCGCTCGCCAGGACTGGCGCACCTCGCCCGCCAGCTATTTCACCCTTTGCGGAGCGTCGAAGTCGCCGACGATGCGGACGGAATCGCCCTCGTCGAAGCGCCCGGCGTCCTCGGTGAGGCGCGCATGATCGCGCGCCGCATCAAAACGCTCCTTCTCGACGGCGTGGCGGCCGACGACGTGCTCGTCGTCCTACGCGACCTCGACGCCTATTCCGATCTGTTAAGGGAAGTATTCGCCGAGTACGGCCTGCCGCTCGACGTAGCCGGGACAGAACCGTTGCTGCGAAATGGGGCGGTGGCGGCGCTGCTGCGGGCGCTGCGGCTGCCGGACGAGGACTGGCCGTTCGCCGGCGTGACGGCCCTGCTGCGCAACACCTTCTTCCGGCCGGCATGGTCGGAAACAGCGAACGATCCGGAGATGGCGCTCAAGGCGGAGGCGCTGCTACGCCTGCTCGGCGAACCGCGCGGCCGCGACGCCTACCTCGCCGCGGCCCGGCGCTGGGCCGAGCAGATCCAGCCCGGTTTGGAGGACGAACAGGCCGAGGAGTCGCGCCGCCGCAAGACACACGAGCTGGCCCGCCATTGCGCCGACTTTCTGCCGCGCTTCTTCCGCGCCTGGGACGGCGCCCCCAATCTCGCCCCGCTGACCGACCACGTCGCCTGGCTGCGCCGCTTCGCCGACGACCTGGGTTTCGGCGAAGCGGAAGACACGGCTCTGACCAGTCTTTGGGCCGAAATCGACAGCTGGCTCGCGCGCCCCGGCAAGCCGCTGGACCGCAAGACGTTTCATCGTCGGCTCGCCGCGCTGGCGTCCGGCGCCGGCGTGGCGAAGACGCTGCGCGGACCCGGACGAGTGCGCGTGCTGTCGGCCGAGCTGGCCCGCCACCTCGACGCCGACTTCGTCTTCCTCATGGGCCTCGGCGAACGCACCTTCCCGCGCCTCGCCCTGCCGCCGACGCTGCTCGACGAATCGGAACGGCAGGCGTTCAAGCAGGCCGGCGTCGATTTCGCCAGTGCCACTGACCTTTTGCCCTCCGAAATGTTGCTCTTCTATCAACTCGTCACGAAGCCGCGGCGCGGTCTCGTCCTCAGCTATCCCGCCGTGGACGAGCGCGGCCAGGCGCTGCTGCCCAGCTCGTTCCTGATCGCCGTCCTCGACTGTTTCGCGGACAAGGCGATCCCGACCGAGCGCCGCCGCATGCTCACCGAGCGCTACGTGAATGACGAGCCGCTGTCACTGGCCGAGCTGCGCGTGCGAATGGCGCAATCGCACTTCGCACTCCGCACTCCGCACTCCGCACTCCGCACGGACCTGTCTGCCAATCTGCGCGACGCCGCCGGTCTCTTTCAGCGCCGCTTTCGCGAGCGCGAATACAACCCCTATGACGGCTCCTTCCGCGACCCGGCGGTCATCGGCGCGGTGATGCAGCTCTTCGGCCCCGAGCGCGTCTTCAGCCCGACAGCGCTCGAGGACTACGTCGCCTGTCCGTTTCGCTTCTTCCTGAAGCACGTCCTGCGCCTGGAACCGCTCGAAGACCCGAAAGAGGAAATCGAGGTGACGCGGCGCGGCCAGGCGTTCCACCGAGCGCTGGCCCGATTGCATCGCGGTCTGAAGGAGCAGGGCGTTCACCAACCCGACGACGCGGTGCGCGAACAGGTGCTGCGCGAGATCGACGCCGCGGTCGCCGAGGACGTGAGCCGTGCCCCAAGTCCGGCGTCGAAGGAGCTGTGGCGCATCGAGGGGCAGCGTCTCCTGCGCGTGGCCGGGCGCTACGGCGACCACTGGGACAAGTTTCTCGGCCCCTGGTTGGAGAAGGGAGTCCGGCCGACGCCGCACCTGTTCGAGGTCGATTTCGGCCTGCCCGGCCTCGACGGCGCCATGCCGCACGGTCCGCTCGTCCTGCGCTCCGGCGAGGTTGAAGTGCGCGTCAGCGGGCGCATCGACCGCGTGGACGTGGCCGAGCTGGCCGGCGGCTTCGGCTTCTGGATCATCGATTACAAGACGGGCCGCTCCGCCCATTACACGAGCACCGACCTCGCCGATTTTCGCCGCCTGCAACTGACGCTGTACGCCCTGGCGGTGCAGGACGTGTTGCTCGCCGACCGCGAGGCTCGGCCGCTCGGTCTGGCGTACTGGCTGGTGACCGACGCCGGGCCGAAGGTCGCCCTGCCGTCGTCGCGCAACCAGCTGGTGTGGCTGGACGAGGCGAAACACTGGCGCGAGGTGCGCGCGAAGCTGGAAGCGTGGGTGACACGACTGGCGGCGAACATTCGCCGCGGCAACTTCCCGCTGGCGCCGCGCTCGGAACACTGCACCGACACCTGCTCGTTCGGCCCGGTGTGCCGCATCGCGCAGTCGCGCGCCGTCAACAAGGAGGGGATGCTGCCGCTGCCGACCGAGGAAAACCGGACGGCGGACGCTTGACCGGTAAAACGAACTTGTCACAATCGCATTTTTGATGAGGGCTTTCCCATGCTCACCTTTCTGCGCGACCTCCTGGCTCATGCCGAATGGGCCAATGCCGTCTTCTTCCACGCCTGGGACAAATCTCCCGCGCGCGCTCACGAGGAGTTGCGCCAGCGCGTCGGCCACATCCTCGGCGTTCAGAGCGGTTTCCTGTCGATCTTGCGCGGCGAGGCGCCCGGAGGACCGCCGGGCGGGCCGCCGTCGTCGTTCGACGACTTGAAGACGCGCGCCGAATCCTGTCACGCCGGCCTGCGCGACTTCCTGGCAAACCTGCAACCCGAAGCATTGGCGCGCACGGTGCGTATTCCCTGGTTTCCGGACCCGCCCTGCGTCATCACGGTCGCCGAGGCGCTGGTCCAGGTGGCCATGCACTCGCAACATCATCGCGGCCAGTGCATGACGCGGCTGAAAGACTTCGGCGGCGAGCCGAAGAACGTGGACTGGATCATCTGGCTGTGGAAACAGAAGCCGTCGGCACGGTGGGAATAAGACGCCGTGTAGGAATAAGTTGGACGAGCCGCGACCGTCAGGGAGCGTTGACGCCAGCGCTCCCTGACGGTCGCGGCTCGTGGAGCTACCCTTGCTGCCCGCCTTTCGCTCCGGTATGATAATTCATCATACCAGGAGCACTTTATGGCTAGCGCCAAGATCGCCATCACCATCGACCAACAACTTCTTTCCCATGTGGATCGACTCGTGAAAGAGCGGCGGTTTGCCAATCGAAGCCGGGCCGTCCAGGAGGCTCTGCGCGAAAAACTGGCGCGCATGGACCGAAGCCGACTGTCGAGCGCGTGTGCAAAGCTGGACCGCGCCTTCGAGCAACAACTCGCCGACGAAGCCCTGGCGGAAGACTTTGAACAATGGCCCGAATACTGAGAGGCGATGTTCTCTGGGCGGACCTGAATCCCGCGCGCGGCCACGAACAGGGAGGCCAGCGCCCGGTCGTCGTCATTAGTGAAGACGTGTTCAACGCCCGGTCCGGGACCGTCATCGCCCTGGCAATCACCAGCCAACCCCAGCGCGCGGGGTTTCCACTTACTTTCCCGCTAACCGGCGTCAAACTTCCGAAACCGTCCTGGGTGAAGATTAGCCAGGTGCGCACGTTGTCCGTACAACGTCTTGGCAAAAAGATCGGCCGGGTTGCACCGGAGGAGTTGGATCGTCTCGTCGAGGGCTTGAACGAGATCATCGGAGGCTTGTGACCGACACGGTGGAGCTAATCGTGAACCCATCCGCTATTCGCCAGGCGCTCCCCGACGACGCCGACCAAATCGCCGCGATTTACGCCCCGTTCTGCACCGACACGATCATCTCGTTCGAGTACGATGCCCCGACGCCGGCCGAGATGGCCAGGCGCATCAACAAGATCACCGCACAATTTCCCTGGTTGGTGATGGAAACCGACGGCATCATCGCCGGCTACGCTTACGCCGGCGCACATCGGGAGCGCACCGCTTATCGCTGGTCGGCGGATGCGACCGTTTACGTCGGGGCCGGCCGACGGCGTTCGGGCGTCGGCCGGGCGCTGTACACGGCGCTGTTTCGCATTCTCGTGTTGCAGGGCTATTTCAAGGCGTTCGCCGGCATCACGCTGCCCAACGCGGCCAGCGTCGGCCTGCATGAGGCGCTGGGGTTTACGCCCGTCGGCGTTTACCGCGGCGTCGGCTACAAGTTCGGCGCCTGGCACGACGTGGGCTGGTATCAACGCGCGCTGCAGCCCGAACGGCTGGACCCGGAACCGCCGCGTGGTGTGCAGAGCATTTTGGAAACGCCGGCATGGGATGAGGCCGTCGCGGCCGGGCTGGCCGTGAAGAGAGGGTAAAAGGTGGGACCATGCTGGCGTGTGGGGCGGGGTGGGGCGAAACCCCCCCACCGTCGGGGGTTAAGATGGAAGGTAAAAAAACTACCCCCCC
>JBBQPD010000648.1:0-4388 GCA_038331535.1 Gemmatales bacterium
CGGTTCGTTCATCAGCGTCGTCAATTGCGCGAGCGACTCCAGCAGTTTATGGTCGGCGAAGCTGTGAACGCTCGCCAGCACACTCGTCATCGGCTGGTGCCAGGCCAGGTACGGCGCCTGGCCGCGCAGCACACCTTTCACGGGCGGAAGCGGATCGAGGCGGGCGTTGCGGTGGCAGGCGAGGCAGTCGTGTTCGGCGAACTCGGGCCACGGTTTGTTGGCGTTCTTCGCCCGTGCTTCCAGGTTCTCCATCGACAGGCGCGCGCCCATCAACTGGCCGGCGACCCACAGACGCGCGGAGAAGTCCGGCACCTGGCGGTCAATCGACCGGTCCCAGTGACGGGGCAGCCGATCCATCTGCGCGGACACGTCGAAGAACAACGCCGGGTGGCCGGCGGCGATGAGGTCGTGATTCACCTCGCGATCCGGACTCCCCTGGTGGCAACCCGCGCAGGCGTCAGCCCGCACTGCGGGATTGCGGAGAGCGCGCATCCCGAAACCAGCCTTCTCGTTGTCGCTCAGCGCCTTCCAGGAGGGCAGATCGTGAATCACTTTCCACTTGCCGGACGGGCCGTGACAGCTTTCGCAGCCGACGCCTTCCGTGGCGTCAAACTTCGGCCCTTGTAGCTCGTCCGGGACGCTGGCGGCGTGGCACTTCAGACACAGCGGCTCGGTCTCCGGGCGAACGCCGGCCGGAGTGTCGAGCCGCCGCAGGTTCGCGAGCATCTTCTTCGAGCGTTCGCCGCGGAGCGTGAAGTAGGCGCGGGCGTGCGGGTCGTCGCGCGTCCAGATCGTGACGGCGGACTTCATCTCGCTCGCCCCCTTGTCCAGGCTGCCGTGGCAGGCGGAGGCGGCGCAGGAACCGACTCCCGACCACGCGAGGTTGTCCGCCGGCCGTGCAATCGGTTCCGGGACGGGGCGCGGCAGCGCTTCCCTGGCCTGGAGCGAGAGGAAGGCGAACAAAAACGCGAAGGGCGACAGCAAGAGGGCGACGAGGACGGACTGGCGTTGGACCGGCATGGAACACCACCTCGGCTGCGATGAGCGAACGAATAGCGGCACTGTCCCCGCCCGACGGATTTCCCTAAGTCTATCGCCACCTTTCCCGCGTCCGCAACTGCTTTCTTCCGCCGAAAAGCTTCCATTGCGGCCATCGGCTGACGAACGCGACGATGCGCGCAATAAAAACGGACGGCCGGTCAACGACCTGCCGCCCGGTCAAAATCACTCATCTGATAAGAGAATCAGTGAAGTTCTTACAGACGGCAAAGGAGTGGCGTGGTGGTTTCGATTACTTCGGGCGAACTCGGCCAAGCCGCAGCAACCACACAATACCCGTCCGGCTGAAAGCTGATAGCTATCAGCTAATAGCTGTCAGCAAGCACTCGGCTGATCTCCTCTGCTCTTGCGGTGAAATTCAGAGGCAAGGATCCAAAATGACCATTGCTCGATGGGATTCGCAACCACGAAGGACTTACTTGGAATCGGTCAGCCACGACCGACGAACGGCATCTTGGCCGCCATGACCGTCAACGACAAGACGTTCGCATCCAGCGGCAAGCTCGCCATGTAGACGATGGCCCGAGCCACGATCTCCACGTCCATCGTCGGTTCGACGGCGAGCTCTCCATTCGCCTGCGGCACGCCGTCCTTCATGCGGGCCGTCATCTCGGTCCCCGCGTTACCGATGTCGATCTGGCCGCAGGCGATATCGTACTTCCGGCCGTCCAGGGCGGTTGACTTCGTCAGCCCGGTGATCGCGTGCTTGCTGGCCGTGTAGGGTGCGGAGTTAGGCCGCGGCGTATGGGCCGAGATCGAGCCGTTGTTGATGATTCGTCCGCCGCGCGGCGTCTGTCCCTTCATGAGCCGAATCGCCGCCTGGGTACATAAGAAAACGCCGGTCAGATTAACGTCAATGACGCGGCGCCACTGTTCGAGCGTCAGGTCTTCGAGCGGAATCGACGGGGCGCCGGTCCCGGCGTTGTTGAACAGCAGATCGAGACGGCCAAAGGTTGCCTTCGTCTTCTCGAAGAGGTCGCGCACCGCCGCTGCGTCGGTCACGTCGGCCGCAACGGCGAGTGCGCGTGTGCCGTCCGCTCCCGCCTCGGCCACGGTTTGCGCCAGCGCCGCGGGGCGGCGGCCGGCAAGTACGACCGAGTATCCTTCCCGCAAAAGGGCGCGAGCGGCCGCCTTGCCGACGCCCGATCCCGCGCCGGTGACCAGCGCGATCTTTCCATTGGCCGCCATTGTGCCGCCGCCTTACTTGCTGGAGGAGTCAAGCCCACTGCGGGTAGCCTAATCCGCATCGTCGCAGGACGCAAGCATCCTGCCAGCCGGTGGAGTACACTTGTGCCGTCGAGAGCGGGTCTGCGTCAGCGCACGGCGACAAGAGATTTCAGACGCTCCGCTGGCAGTGGGTTTTACGAGCCGCGACCGTCAGGGAGCGCGGGCCATTCGCTGCGACGAGATTCGAGAGCCGGTCGTGATTCACTTCTATCCGCTCGCCAAAGGGCAAGTCCACACCTTTTGATGATGATTTCACTCGACGACGAACCCGGTTGCGTGACGCCGCTCTTGATCTCCGGCGGCGACGCCCGGAGTGTCCGGGACTCGTGTCGGCGCTTGCTGCGCCGGCGCGGCTGGACTGTGGACCAGGCCGGTGAGGCGAACCTCGTGCTCGTCAGCAACGCTTTGGGAAGACCCGTCCTGGCGGCGAGTATCGAGGGCATCCCCGCCTCGGTCACGCCGAAGATCAGAAAGTGACCTTTGCCGAGCGCGGGAGTCTGCTTGCCTTGTTTCCCAGCCCTTTCTCGGTGATTTGCAAAGTGGCCGACGCGCCGTTCAGCCCCTGATAGACCGCGACGTAGCCGAGCCAGTCCAGGTTGGCCACGACGCGCTCCAGCCATTCCATGGTCGCCCCGCCGGACAGGCAGGCACGGGCCACGTCAACCATCGAGGCACTGGGGTGAACGCGCAGGTAGTTCAGGATCCTCGTCTCCTCCGGCGTCATCATGTCGTAGGCCTCCGCTGAAATCACCTTCATCGATCCTTCTAATAGACCGCGGCGCGCGCCCAGGCTCAAGGGGTTCGACCCATGCCGACGCCCTCTCCTTCTCTCGCGCCAGGGAAAAATCGGCAGAATCGAGTCGTCTCGCCCGGAGTGTCCATTTTGACAAGTGGTGAATAATCCCAGTTGGATTTTCCTCGACGCGTCGCCGGTGACGGCGGTAGCATGCACGATCCCGAACCGACGCCCTGCCGTGTACACCGTCGCAGGGCGAAGACGCATCTTTCAAGGAGTCACGGATATGCTTGCTCGTATCAACTCTGGTTTCCGAGTCGGAGCGGCCGCGTTGGTTCTGTGCCTGCTGGCGGCCGTCCCGCGCACCACGGCGGAGGAAAAGAAAGTCGAGAAGCCGGCCGGACCGATCACCGAGGGACAACGTGTCTTTTCGTGCGGTCACAGTTTTCACTTTTTTGTCCCGCCGATCCTGAGCGACATGGCCAAGGGGGCCGGCATCAAGAATCACGAGGCTCTCGGCCTGTCGGCGATCGGCGGCTCGCGGGTCATCCAACACTGGGACGTGGCCGAGGAGAAGAACAAGGCGAAGGAAGCCCTGCGAACCGGCAAGGTGGACGTGCTCACGCTCTCTCCCATCCATCTGCCCGACGAGGGCATCGAAAAGTTCGCGAACCTCGCCCTGGAGAACAACCCGAAGGTGCGCGTCACCGTCCAGGAGTTCTGGCTGCCGTTCGACATCTACGACACGACCTTCAAGGAACGGCCCGCGAAGGTGGATCACAATGCGTTGACCGGCGCGGCACTGCGAAAACTGCACGAGCCGTACTTCAAGAGCATGGACGAACACATCCGCGACCTGAACGAGAAACTCGGCAAGGAAGTGCTCTACATCGTCCCGGTCGGCCAGGCCGTGATCGCCCTGCGCGAGCGGATCATCGAGGGCAAGGCGCCCGGTCTGAAGATGCAGGAAGACCTGTTCACCGACCCGATCGGCCACGCGAAACCACCGCTGCAAGCCCTGGTGGCCTACTGCCAGTTCGCCGTGATCTATCGCCGCAGCCCGGTGGGCCTGCCGATGCCCGCGATCCTCGCCAAGGCGAAGAACCCGGACTGGGACGAAAAGCTGAACACCCTGTTGCAAGAGCTGGCCTGGGAGGCGGTCACTCAACATCCGCTCAGCGGCGTCAAGGCGGAAGTGAAACCGTAGGGCGAAGTATACAACCTGGTCAACGACAAGGGACTGTCAACGAGCCGCGACCCTCAGGGAGCGCGGGCAACGCTCCCGGGCGGTGCCGGGGCGGTGAAAATGGCGGTACCACAACGCGTTTGGGTGCCAGGGGGCAAAGCCGCGTTATTGAGATTATGT
>JBBQPD010000649.1:0-4361 GCA_038331535.1 Gemmatales bacterium
CCGCGCAGCGGCGACTTCACCGTCAAGAAAGGCCCCGTCTTCGCCAACCTCGTCCTCGCGGACGAGATCAACCGCGCCCCGGCGAAAGTGCAGAGCGCCCTCCTCGAAGCGATGCAGGAGAAGCAGGTCACCATCGGCGAGACGAGCCACGTCCTCGGCCGGCCGTTCCTCGTGCTGGCGACGCAAAACCCCATCGAGCAGGAAGGCACCTACCCGCTGCCCGAGGCGCAGGTGGACCGCTTCATGCTCAAGCTGAAGCTGTCGTATCCTAGCAAGGAGGAGGAGCTTGCCATCCTTAACCGCATGTCGGCCGTCGAGCCGAACCTGCACGTCGAGCCGGTGCTGGGGCCGACAGACCTTGCCGAGCTGAGCGCCGCCCTCGATCAGGTCTACGTCGATGACAAGATCAAGCGCTACATCGTCGATATCATCCACGCCACGCGGCGGCCGGCGGAGTACGGACTCGACCTGGCACCCTACATCCAGTACGGCGCCAGCCCACGGGCGACGATCTTCCTGACGCGGGCGGCGAAGGGGCAGGCGCTGATCGAGGGCCGCGGCTTCGTGACCCCGCAGGACGTCAAGTCGATCGGCCCCGAAGTGCTGCGCCACCGCGTCACGGTCACTTACGAGGCGGAGGCGGAGGAGATCACGTCGGAGAAACTGTTGCAGCGCATCTTCGACGCGCTGAAGGTGCCGTAAATTCTGTGAGCGCGCGGCGCCAGCAAGTGCCGCACTTGCTGGCGCCGCGTGCTCACAAATCTGGTACACTTACACTAACTGCCTGCCGCCCAATCACCCGCCGACCTGCACGTTCCGTTCTGAGGGGGCTGGATCGTGACGCAACGCACTACCTTCTGCGACGGCATCGCTCGCCGCGACTTCCTGCGCCTCGGCGCCGCCGGCGTCTTCGGCTGCGGTTTGACACTGCCGCGCTTGCTCGCCGCCGAAACGGGCGCCACAAAAGATGTCTCGCTCATCTACCTTTACCTGCACGGCGGCCTCAGCACCATCGATACCTGGGATCCGAAGCCGGACGCCCCCGCCGAGTTCCGCGGCGACTTCAAGACCATCGCGACCAATGTCCCAGGCGTCCACGTCGGCGAGCACACGCCGAAGCTGGCGCGGCTGCTCGACAAGTTCTCGCTCATCCGCTCGTTTCGCCATCACAACTCCGACCACGGGCCGGCCGATCACTACATGCTGACCGGCTACTTCCCGCAAGCGGGCTTCAACCCCGGCCTCAAGCCGAACAACCAGAAGCCGGCGTTCGGTTCCATCGTCGCCCGCAAGCTCGGGCCGCGCGGCTCCGTGCCGCCCTACGTCTGCCTGCCGAAGATGCATCCCAGCTGCGGCCCGGCCTACCTCGGCGCCGTCGCCGCTCCGTTCGTTATCGACGCCGATCCGAACGCTCCCGACTTCTCCGTACCCGACGTGGTGCCGCCGCCGAGCCTCGACGCCAGCCGTCTCGACGACCGCAAATTGCTGCTCGCCGAGGTGGACCGCTTCCGCAAGGCCGCGGAGACGAAGGCCAACAAGCACGCCAGCGCCGTCAGCGTCTTCCAGCAGAAGGCGTTCGACCTGATGACCTCGGCCGAGGCGAAGAAGGCGTTCGACATTCACGCCGAGTCGGACAAGCTGCGCGACGAGTACGGCCGCAATTCGCTGGGCCAATCGTGCCTGATGGCGCGGCGACTGGTCGAAGCCGGCGTCCGCTGCGTCACCATCGATCACAGCAACTGGGACACGCACGACGACAACTTCAACACGTTGAAGCGCCAGTTGCCGGCCCTCGACGCGGGGGTGGAGACGCTGTTCCGCGACCTGTCCGAGCGCGGCCTCCTGGAGCGGACGCTGGTGCTAGTGACGGGTGAGTTCGGTCGCACGCCGCGCATCAACAAGAACGCGGGCCGCGATCACTGGGGGCCGGCGTTCAGCGTGCTGCTGGGCGGCGGCGGCATCCACGGCGGCCGCGTCCTGGGTAAGAGCGACGCCCGCGCCGAGAAGCCGGCGTCGGACCCGTATAGCCCAGAAGACCTCGCCGCGACGTTGTGCCGCCAACTCGGCATCAACCCGGAAGACGAGTTCCATACCCCGGACGGCCGGCCGGTAAAGATCGTCAACAACGGGCGGGTCATCCAGGATTTGCTGTAGTACGGGGACTAACCACAGAGGCACAGAGGACACAGAGAAATACGGGAAAATCAAATGGGAAATCACAAACAGGAAGCGGGAAATGAGCAATGGAACCGACGACCGGACGGTCATTTTTCATTTCTCTCTTTTGTCTTTCTCTGTGTTCTCTGTGTCTCTGTGGTTAATCCTCTTAGAGCTAACCCGCCCGTAGCGTCATACCTCTTCCCCGCCGGTGGCCAGCGCGGCACGACGGTGCCGGTTCACGTCGGCGGCCTGTTCCTCTACAAATCCTGCAATTTCGAGTTGCTCGGCCCTGGCGTGACGGCGACGCCCGCGCTGCGTAACACGCGCACCCTCTGGTTCGACGGCCCGCTGTTGCCGTTGCCGGAATCGCAGCAGGCCGAGGACTATCCGAAGGACATGGTCGGCGAAATTCGCATCGTCGCGGACGCGCCGCTCGGCGCGCGCCGCGGCCGCTTGTGGACTGCAGAGGGGGCGGCGTCCGGCCTCACCTTCATCGTCGGCGATCTGCCCGAAATCGTGGAACAGGAGATCGACGGCGACCCTGTTCCGGTCCTGGTGAAACTGCCCGTCACGATCAACGGCCGCATTTTCCCGCACGGCAACGTCGATGACTGGTCGTTCGCGCTCCGCAAAGGGCAGACCGCGACCTGTGAGGTCAACGCCTCCCGCCTCGGCTCGCCGCTCGACGCGCGCCTGCAATTGTTCGACCCGCGTGGCCGCGTCGTCGCCGAGAACGACGACCACTTCGGCACCGACCCTTTCCTGCGATTCACCGCAAAAGAGGACGGCGTCCATCGCGTGCGCGTTGCCGATGCCAACTTCAAGGGCGGCCAGGCATTCGTCTATCGCCTCACGCTGACAACCGCGCCCCATGTCGCTCCGGTTGCCGTAACCCAGCCGACGCCGACCGCGCCTGGCTTCCGGCTCTCGCTGATCGGGATCGATCCGAAAGCTACGCCGACCGCCGACGCAGTGACGCTGCTCCGTGGCGGTCAGGTCAAACTACGTGTCAATGCCGAGCGTTTCGGTGGTTTCGCTGACGCGATCCCGCTGACGATCGACGGCCTGCCCGATGGCGTCAAGGCGACGAATACGATCATCGCCGCGAAACAGAACCAGGTGGACGTGACCCTGACCGCGGAGAAGACAGCGGCCATCGGCGCGGTTCGTCTGAGCGTGCGCAGCGGAACGCAGACCGCCGCCTTGCGCGCGCCGTCGGGTCAAGCCGAGGTCGATTCAATTTTGCTCGGCGTGGCGCTGCCGGTGCCGTTCAAGATCGTCGGCGACTTCGACATGCGCTGGGCGTCGCGCGGCAGCGTCTATCGCCGCAAGTACCACCTCGAACGCAACGGCTTCGATGGTCCGGTCGAGATAAGCATCGCCGACCGGCAGGCACGGCACCTGCAAGGCGTCACGGGGCCGGTCGTCACGCTGCCGCCCGGCACGACCGACTTTGAGTATCCGATTACGCTGCCGCCGTGGATGGAGACGGGCCGCACCTGTCGCGTCTGCGTCCAGGCCGTCGGCGTCGTCAAGGAAGGCTCCACCGAGCACGTCGTCGGATTCAGCGCCACGAACCAGAACGACCAGATGATCGCCGTCGTCGAGACGGGCCGGCTCGGCGTCGAGGCGTCGAAAACCTCTCTGGCCGCGACGCCCGGCGGCAGCGCGACACTGACGGTCAAGGTGGCGCGCGGTAAGGGCGTTGCCGGCGCGGCGAAGGTCGAATTGGTGCTGCCGCCACACGTTCACGGCGTTCATGCCGAACCGGTGGTGATCGCCGCGGGGCAGTCCACGACGACGTTCACGATCCGCTTCGACCGCGACAAGTCGGGGCCGTTCAATGTGCCGGCGCTGTTGCGCGCGACAATCGAAGACGCCAGTGGGACGATTACGGCGGAGACACGGGTCGAGATCGCGCCGGCGGATTAGTTCGGGTCGATGGCAAAGGAGCAACAGCCATGAAAATCGGAGCACGCAACCGCATCGAAGGCGAGGTGACCGGCATCAAGCGCGGCAGCGTCATGTGCCAGGTGATAGTGCGCATCGCCGGCGACGCGCAGATGGAGTCGGTGATGACCATCGACTCCCTGGACGAGATGGGCATCAAGGTCGGCGACAAGGTCCGCGTCGCCGTCAAGGCCGTGAATGTGCTGCTGATTAAAGAGTAGTAGATGGGGCTTGCCGGTTAGCGCGCGTCC
>JBBQPD010000650.1:0-4359 GCA_038331535.1 Gemmatales bacterium
CTCGGGCCGCTTGCCGGCCTCGCGCAGGGCGACGCCGTGGTGATATTGCAGCAACGGCACCCAGCCGGCGCGGGCGGGGTCTTTCTGTAAGGTCGCCTCCTGCTGCTGCCGCACCTGGGCCAGCACGTCGGCGGCCTGCTGGGCCTGGTTTTGCGAGCGCAGCAGCGTCGCCAGGTGCAGCACCGCCATTGGCGCGATGGACGCTTGCTTCAGCGGATCTTGCGTGAAGCGGCGCAGCTCGTTCATGGCGCCGCCGAAGTCTTTCTGTAGCGCCATCACCTTGGCGCGCTCGAAGAAGGCGTTCGCCCGCAGCGGGTGCTGCGGATACTTGGTGGCCAGTGCTTCGTAGGTGGCGCGGGCGGCCTGAAGCTCCTTGGCCTGCTCGGCGGGCTGACCGAGCACCTGGGCCATGCGCTCGTGGCAGTAACCGAGCTTCAGCATGGCGTCCGGCGCTTGCGGAGCATTCGGCTGGCTGCCGATGTAGTTGTCCAGCAGCTCGACGCAGCCTTTGAGGATTTCCAGCAGCTTGCCGGCGGCGACGGCGTCATCCTCGATCTTCGCCGGGGCCGAACGCAGCAGACAATCGGCGAGCTGATAGGGCACGACGGCCAGCTCGCCGTTGCGCTCGGAGGCGGGAACCGCCTCCAGTTTCTCCTTGGCCTTCTCGAAGTCGCCCTTGCGATAGTAGGCCATGCCGAGGCCGTAGCGAGCCAAGTTGACGTGGGCGAAGTCGGGATACTTGTCCGCGACGGCCTGGTAGCGGGTGATCGT
This sequence comes from Gemmatales bacterium, assembly GCA_038331535.1. Taxonomy (GTDB): domain Bacteria; phylum Planctomycetota; class Planctomycetia; order Gemmatales; family Gemmataceae; genus JBBQPD01. The sequence goes on from JBBQPD010000650.1 coordinate 772, forward strand.
CTCATCGTTGAGCCGGGTAACTTCCTTGGCGCGGGCGTTGGCGTCCGGCAGCTTCTCGGCCTGGAGCATGGCGAAGTAGGCGTTCTCGGCGTGGCGGAACAGCACCGCCGGCGTCATCGTGCTCTTGGGAAAGGTCTCGCGGAACTTCTGGCAGACCTTGTCGGAACCCTCGAAGTCGCCGGCGAGGTGCAGAGCCGTCGCCAGGCTGACCGTCAGCTCCTCGTCGCGGCCGGGCAGCGTCTTTTCGGCCAGCAACGTGTTGTACGTGGCGGCGGCATCCTTGTACTGGCGGAGCTGCTGCTGGGCGTCGGCCGTCTCGGCCAGGATTTCGCCGCGGCGCGTCTTCGCCTCGGGGTCGCTGGCGGAAAGCTGCCCCGCGCGCTCGGCGGCACGGCGCAGCGTCTCCAGGCCGGTTTTCAACGCCTGGTCGAGCGCGCCCTGATTGTTCTGGTCGGCGGCGCCGATCTGGGCCTTCGCGATCCACAGCAGCGCCTGGTCGGCGAGGCGCGGCTCCTTGTCCACCAGCGGCGTCAGCGTCTTGAGCGCGTCGCCGAATGACTTCAACTGCACCTGGCAGAAGCCAAGTCGCAGCTGCACTTCGGGCAGCAGCGGCGAGGTCGGGAAGAGCTTGGCGAACTCGGTGAAACGCGCAATCGCGTCCGCGAACTGGCCGTTCTCGTACTGCATGACGCCGAGGAAGAAGGTGGCGCGGGCGACGTGGTCCGGCGCCAGGCCGCGCGTCAGCTCTTCGAGACGGGCCTTCTCTTCGGGATCATTCTTGTAGCGGTTCGGGTCTTTCAGCGCCTCGACCGCGGCGCCCTTTTGCTTGATGTGATCGGTGAGAACGCCCTCGTAGTCGGCCATGGCCTCGGCGCGTTCGCCGTCGGCGTGATGGATACGCGCCAACAGGTAACGGGCGTGCGTGCCGAAGACCGGGTCGGCGAACGGCGCCAGCGTGCTGAGCGACCGGCCGGCGGCGATGTTTTCCTTCATCAGGTAACTGGCGAAGCCGTGATAGTACAGCCCCAGTCCGCGATACCGGCTGCGCGCCAGCACCTTCTCATCGAGGACCGGCGTGACGGCGTCGCGGGCCTCCTTCGGCTTCTGGAGGCGCAGCAGCATCTCGGCCTGGTCGCAGCGGGCGCGCGTGGCCCATTCGAGATCGACGGGCATTTCCTTGACCTTCGGATCCGGCTCCTTGACGCGGGCCGTGAACGCCGTGGCGGCGGCGGCGAAGTGGCGCGACGCCTCCTCGAAGCGCTGTTGCGCCTGGCCGCGCAGGGCGTTGGCCTCGGCCGGGTTCTTCACCGCCAGCGCCAGCGACTTGATGCCGACGCCGCGCTGCGCCAGTCCGAGGTAATAGAGGACGAAGGCGTGTTCCGGCATCTCCTTGGCGCCGGCGAGCTGGTTCAGCTCGGTAATCGCGGCGGCATAATCGCGATCCGGCCCCTCGACGAGGGCCAGGGACAGGCCGTAACGGGCGGCGGGCACTTCCTTATGGCCGGGGTTTTTTGTCAGGAACTCGCGGAAGCGGCCGACGGCGAGGGGAAGCTCCTTGGCGTTGTACGCCTGGCGGGCGCTGGTGAGCAGCATCTGCGCCGCCTGTTCCGGCGGTACCTGTGCCGGAGCGGACGGCACGGCGAGGAGTAGAAGGGTCAGCGCCAGGAAGCGGCGAAGGGACGAAACGGCGAAGTTCGAGGTGTGAACCGAGGCAGTCATTCCGAGGACCTCCCGGGGTGGGTACTGACAACAATTGCGGGCAAGCGTGGGACGGGCGGCCTACCAACGGCAGCGGTCCGGTGCGCTCAATCGCCTCTACCCTAGACGTTCCAGGGACGAAGGCGATTGCCGACCGGCGAAAAAAAACACTGGCAACAGCGGATGGCGAGAATCCCGCGGCCCGAGGTGGGGAAGGGAGCCGCCGGTTGTCCCGACCTAACTAGCGGACACGTCTTTGGGGGAGACGCGCCTGACGATCCTGGCGCTGGTCGGCGGGGAGTTCGGTCTCCGTATCCGGTTCCCGTCGTGCCGTCCGGCGAAAGATCATCCTATTGTGTCGGGGAGGGGAAGGGGCGTCAAACATTTTTTTCAGTCGGTCGATTCTCGCCGCGGTTTACGTTTCGCGAAACGTGAACCGCGCCGGGACATTCCTGCCCGCGCTACTAAGAATAACCCCCATTCGCCGGACCGCACCGGCGTCTCGCACCTGCCACCGAGGAGAGCGCACCGTGATTCGCACCCCGATGTTCGCCGCGCTGCTGGCCTTCCTGCTCGTAACGCCGGCGCGGGCCGACCTGGTCGATTACGTCCAACGGCCCGAGCCGAAGTTCGCCTGGAAGCTCAACCAGACGATCGAAACGGCGGACGGCGTCATCTACGATCTGGAGATGACTTCGCAGGTGTGGCAAGACATTCCCTGGCAGCATCAGTTGCAGGTCTATCAGCCCAAGGGCGTCGCTCCGTCCGCGACCATGCTGCTCTGGAACACCGGCGGCAAATCGAGTCCAGGGAACATCGCCTTCGGCATGGAGGTCGCCCGCAAGGCGAAGGTGCCGGTCGCCTTCCTCTACGGCGTGCCCAACCAGCCGCTCTTCGAGGGGAAAAAGGAGGACGCCCTCATCGCCGAGACGTTCGTCCGCTACCTGGCGACGCGCGACGGCAACTGGCCGTTGCTGTTCCCGATGGTCAAGAGCGTCGTCAAGGCCATGGACACCTTGCAGGCGTTCGCGTTGAAAGAATGGAAGCAGCCGGTCAAAAACTTCGTCGTCTCCGGCGCGTCGAAACGCGGCTGGACGACCTGGCTTACCGGCGCCGTGGACCCGCGCGTCAAGGCCATCGCCCCCTTCGTCATCGACACGTTGAGCATGGTCGAGCAGATGGAGTATCAGAAGAAATCGTTCGGCGCCTACAGCGACATGATCCACGATTACACCGAGCGCAAGCTGGTGCCGATCCCGCCGACCGACGACGCGAAGAAGCTGTGGTCGATGATCGACCCCTACTTCTACCGCGACAAGCTGACGATGCCGAAGCTGATGGTGAACGGCAACAACGACCCGTACTGGACGGTGGACGCCCTCAACCTCTACTGGGACGGCCTGAAGGGCGACAAGTTCGTCACCTATGTCCCGAACGCAGGCCACAATTTGCAGGAGCCGGACGGCAGCCGCGCGCGGGCGATGAACGCCCTGGCGGCGTTCTTGCGTTACCAGGCGACGGACAAAGCGCTGCCGAAGCTGACGTGGAAGCACGACGATCTGGACGGCGCGCCGCGGCTGACGGTGACCTCGGACGTGCAGCCGAAGGGGGCGCGGCTGTGGCTGGCGGCGTCCGCGACGCACGACTTCCGCAAGTCGAAGTGGCAGGAGAAGCCCGCGACGATAACGAAGGAATCGGTGGCCGGCAGCATCGCGGCTCCGAAGGAAGGGTTCGTCGCGTTTTACGCCGAGCTGGAATTCGAGATCGATGGGATCGCGTACACCCTGAGCCCGCAAATCCGCGTGGTCGGCGCTAAGTGACGTATTGAGCCTTTCACGAGCCGCGACCGTCAGGGAGCGCTGGGACCCCAGCGCTCCCTGACGGTCGCGG
>JBBQPD010000651.1:0-4344 GCA_038331535.1 Gemmatales bacterium
GCTTCGCGGCCCGCCTCGGCACGCGCTCGCTGGACGTACATCCGCAGAATGATTGAGAGCCTATTTCAGAACCAAAGTAGGTCCGGCCAGCCAAGCCGGACCGGGGGTGCCGCTCGTCTCGCGGCACCGAATTATTCTGCAACAATCTGTTAGTACTCATCGCTCTGCAAATCAATTCGCATCCTCTGTCACTCGCTTGCCGCTAGCTTGGCCCGACGAAGGCTGCTAAACTCTTCCTCATGTCTCCCTCGATCTCTCTGCCACCGCGAAGAAGGTGTCGTATGCGTTGTCTGTTGTCCCTGGCTAGCGCCGTGGTGCTTGCACTTCCCTCGTTCGCTCCGGCCGAAGACGCCGTCAAGCATCGCATCATGTTCGCCGAGTACGGCAAGGGACCGAATCGGCTGGTCGAGCTGGACGCCGACGGCAAGCTCGTGTCGGAGCATCGTTTCCCGAGCATCGCGGTCATCTTCCAGGTCTTACCGGAGGGGCGCGTCGTGTACGCTTTCGGCGGCAACCCCACGGGCGTCGCCGAGATCGACCGCGACAAAAAGACCGTGTGGCGTTACGTCAGCAAGTGCCCGCAGGTGCTGGGTTGCGAACGGCTGCCCAACGGCAACACGCTGATCGGCGAGCAGGGACCGTGCCAGGCCGTCGAGGTCGATCCCAGCGGCAAAGTGGTCCACGTCACGCCGTTGACCACGACCGAGAAGGGTTATCACCTGCAAGTTCGCAATGTCCACAAGCTCGCCAACGGCAACATCCTGGCCGCCCATGAGGGCGAAGGGGCCGTGCGCGAGGTCGATCCCGAGGGGAAGGTCGTCTGGGAGTTCAAGAACGTCGAGAACGCCGGGGAAGCGCTGCGGCTCGCCAACGGCAACACGCTCATCTCGTGCGGCACGCAGAAGCGCGTCATCGAGGTGACGCCGGCCGGTAAAATCGTCTGGGAGTTCGGCGCCAAGGACGCCCCGGAGCTGAACCTGACCTGGATTTCCAGCCTGCAAGTCCTCAAGAACGGCAACTACGTGGTCGGCAACTTCCTGCGCGGCCAGGAAGGAAAAGGCGTTCATGCGTTCGAGGTCACGAAGGACAAGAAGGTGGTCTGGACGTTCGCGAATCATGAGCTGGCGAAATCGATCACGACGGTGCGGGTGCTGGAGGATCGGTAAGGCGGCCTCCGGGCACAGCTTCGTCGTTTAGCCGCAATACTGTTCGTCGAACGCTCGGATATGCCGGTCGGGCATGGACCGGCGGGACGCCGGTCTCACCGAAACAGGTTCGGTCCCCAGCAGCCCGGAAAGCGGCTTCGACGAACGGTATTGGGCTTAGCGGTCAGGCCCCCGCGAAGCCGCGAGCGGTAAACGACAGGGGCGTCCCGAGGGACGCCCCTGAGCCGATGCCCTACACCACCGTGCGTTATTTATTTCATCCCGGGTTGCGGTCCCTTGCCGCCGCGCTTGAACGGGTCGGCCGAGCCGGTGGCGCCCATCGGGCTTTTGTCATCCTTCACGGATTCCAGGGTTTCGATGCGCTTCTTCCAGGCCGCGTAGCGATCGGCGCGGCCTTCCTAGCCGTTCTTCAGGTCGTCCTCGCTGGCCTTGTCTTTGGCGTCGATGGCGGTGTTGTGGGCTTCCAGCTTGCCGTCCGGGCCGAGGATCAACACTTCCTGGGCGGGGCGATCCGTCACCTCGTCGCCGCCGGCGCGCTTGTAGCGCTGCTGCGTCGAATCGAAATCGACCAGGATGGCCGGCCGGCCGGGGACGCCTTCGAAGCGCACGTCGATGCCGGGGTCGCGGCTGGCGCCCTTCTCGTTGCTGACCAGCGTCGAAGCGAGCTTGAACTCGCCCAGCTCCTCGACCAGGACCGGCACCTTGACGCGCACGGCGCGGTCGATGGGTTCGCCGCGCGACACGATGACGCGCTCGGCGACGGACCACTCGCCGATCGGCACGTTCTTGGTGCCGGTGGGCGAGGCGTTTTCGAGATACTTGTGGATCTGCAACACGGTCTGGTCGCGGCCGATGTTGGCCCTGGCGTTGCTACCGGCATACTTGTCGCCGTCGAGGACCTTCTGATCGACGGCGTAGTAGTGCATTTCGGTCGGAACCGTGACGATGCCCGGGATCTCGTACCACAGGTTGTCCGGGTTCGGCTTGAGATCCTTGTTAGACTCCTTCCGTTCCGCGAAGTTCGGATCGGCGACCCGCTCTTGCAGACCGTAGTTCGGATTGGCCATGCGCACACGAAGGCGGTACTGGTAACTCTCGCCCGGCTTGACCGTCACGTCGAGGACGCGGATCAGACAGTATTCGGGCACGAGGAACTTGCTATCGTCCTGCATTTGGCCAGTGCCGGTGCCGCCTTTCGGCATGGCGCCGAAGCTGCGTCCGCCGGACTTGGGCATGGCGGTCATGTTCGGCGTGTTGCCGGGAGTACCCGTGGCGGTGTTCCCGCCGGCTTTGTCCGCTGACTTCCCCTTGCCGAAAACATTGAAGTTATCCGGATCGAAATTCTTGGCCGTGCCGATGACGGTGTCTTTTTTCTTGTCGTTCTTCATCGCCGCGATGGTCTTCTGAATGCTCGGCAGCTCGGTTTCGATCTTGGGATACTGGTCCTCGCGCAAGGACAGCAGCCGCTGCATCACCAGGCCGTCGTTCATCAGCCCGTACTCTTCGAGGTCCGAGTCTTCTTCCTGGGTTTGCATGTTGCTCAGCACCAGCAACGGCTTGTATTCCCCCACCACGTCGAGCGGTTCCCAGCCGTTCTTGCCCGGCCCGGCGTCCGGAAAGATCGGTTTGCCCTGGCTGTCAACCTGCCGGCGTTCGACGACGACGCCCACGAAGCGGAACGATTCGAGCTTCCGCGTCTGGCCGCTGGCGGCGTTTTCGTCGGTATCCTCGGCCTCATCGACCGAGGCTTCTTCGAGAACGTCGCGGAGGGTCTGCTTGCGCAGCTTCTTGCGGAACTCCTCGACCTCGGCCTTGTACGGGAAGGAGGCGACAATCTCGGCCATGCGCACGGGCCGAATCGTCTTCATCAGCGTGGCGCCCTGTTTCTCGTCGATTGATTCCGCCGCGACCCACTCCGTTTTGACGTCCTCGGCCGCTCCCGTCAAGTCTTTGCCGTAGCTGTCATTGTTGTTGTACTTGCCCCCGTTGCCGCCGAGCATGCCCGCGCCGCCTGCTGGGCGACCTTTGTTGCCGCCAGTGGCCCCGAAGTTGTACTTGAACTGGGCGTTATCCTTCTTGCGCGTATCTCCTCCTCCCGACGCAGGCGGCATGCCGCCGCTGGCCGTCGAGGCCGTGGAGTCGAGCTTGACCTTGACCTCCAGCTTGCCCGTTTTCTCGTTCTTTCTGAGGATGTACGACATGGTCTGGGCCTGGACGACGGCGGCCTTGCCCTCGAACGGCGTGAGCAGGGTCGGCTGCCGGCGGTTCATATCGATCGGTTCCTGGGTGAGGAACAGCGTCTTCACCAGGAATTCCGACGAGTCGGTGATGAAATTGAAATTGAAGTCGCCCAGCGAATCCTCGGGGTTGCCGGGCTTGTCGGCTTCCTTCGTCGGCACGTTGGAGGCCAACTTGCTGTCCAGATCCTTGGTCATCTTCTCCAGCACGTCGGCGTTCTTCTTCGGGCCGGCGTTGAGGAAGCTCTTGACGTTGAAGAGAATGAGCAGGAGCGCGAGGAACCCGGCGACGCCGAGGGCCACGCGCTCGCCCTTCTGAATCATGAACTGCTTGAATTCGAAATCTTTCATCGCCATGTGTGGCTTCCTCAATTGCCGCTTGCGGCTTGGCGGCACTCGTCCGCCAAGCCGCAAGCGGTGAACGGTTTAACGGATCACGGTTGGCCGACGGGTTTGTCGGTCTCCGGCTTCTTGGTGCTGAACTTCTCGTACAGGGCCGCGATGCCGTACACGGTCACTTCAATGAGGTTCGGGTCGCTGTTCTCGACGATGTCTTTGCTGCCGCCGGAGGTGTTGCCGCCGGCGCCGGGAATGCCCGATTTCGTTCCGGTGGTGCTGTCACCGCTTCCCTCTGTTGCGGGCGGCGTCGGCGCGACGTTGCGCACACGGGTAAACTGGACCTGCGTGATCTGGATGCGCAGCTTCGAGTTCGCCAGCTGCACGAGGAAGTCGTGCATGTGCGGCTGCTCCACCACGACCACCACAGCGAACGGCACGTCGCGGCAGGTATCCGTGACGTTCAGATAGCGGTTGCGCTCCAGGCCGTTGTACTCCGTCGGCACGGGCAGAGACGGGCCGGCGGCGGCCGTGTCCATGCCGCCCATCGGAGGAGCAGCGGGACCGGGGCCTGCTGCGGGCGCTGCTGTCGCGGGTGCCGCGGC
>JBBQPD010000652.1:0-4329 GCA_038331535.1 Gemmatales bacterium
GAATAGCGAGCCTCCCGCGTGAGCGGGGGGAGTCTTGCCCGGTGCGGGACTCCCCCCGCTCACGCGGGTGGCTCGCAAGGCGCGAGGCTCGCCGCCTATCTGCAAAATCACCTCGTCTTCGCGGAAGACGGCCGGCTCGCGGAGCGGCAACTGGTTCTCATGCCGGAGAAGAAAGTCCTGGTCCGCGAAATCTACGACGGCAAGGGCGGCGTGCGCGTCCTCGATGCCGAGGGCAAGGAAGTCATCAGCTACAAACGCGCTCTCGAACAGGTGAAAACGGCTCCGGACCTGTCTCCGGACACGAAAAGTCTCGTGGTGTTGCCGCTGCCTTACCGCACGCGAGCGCACACTTTCCCCGCCGCAAACCTGAGTCCGACGAACCACCTGGCTGACGAGGCGAACGCCTGTTTCGCCTACCTGGAGGGCGAACCGGTGCTGTCCCTCCTCGCCACAGTGCTGGCCGAGCATAACCCCGAGGACGCCCGCTTGCTCGTGCGGACGAACTTCTTCGAGAAGGGTGATCTTCGACCGGGACTGTTCACGATCCTGGCGGCGAGCGGCGTCGATCTCCGCCACGAACCGGCCCTGCAAACCGTCATAGGCCAGCAAGCGGACTCGCCGCTGGTGCGCTATTTCGCCCTCGGCTCCAGCGCCGGGTACGACTACCTCCTGCGCCGTGGCCCGGTCAACTTCGCCTCGGCAGTCGCTCCGAAGGACACGTTCCTCGGCCGACTGGCCGTTGCCCGCGACCTCACGATTCGCTGGCAGGAGTCGCCGTTGCGCTGGATCGGCAAGGCCCAGCGCCGCACCGACGTGGCCCGAACCTTGGCCTTCGTCCACGACAACCGCGATTCCGTCCTGGGTTGGGCGCTGCTCCTGCACATGCAGCGCAGCGGCAGCTACCAACACGAGGACTATCGGGGCATGGCGAAAGCCTGGGAAGAACTGGCAATGAACCCGCAGCGCAAGCAAGGGACCAGCGACTTCCGCGCCCAGTACGAACAGGCGTGCTGCCTCGCCGATGCCAAGGAAACGGAGGCGGCCCGCAAACTGTTCGAGGAGTTGTACGCCCGCGCTCTCAAGGCGGGCGGGCTGCCGGCCGTCGATTCCCGGTTCTACACCGCGATGATCGGCAAAGCCGGCGCCGATGACCGCTGGACGCCGCTGGTTCGGAATACGGCGGCCGCGTTCATCAAGGACAAGCGCCGGCCCGCGGTCGTCTACCTCGCCTGGCAATGCCAGCAGCTCGGCGATCAGACCCTTGCCGACACCCTTCTCGATACCGCCCTCGATGGCATCACGGACGACACCGAACGGCTGATCGTCCAGCTGTCGGCCATCGACTACCTGTCGCATATCGGCCAGATGGATCGAGCCGGTGAACGGATGGCCGAACTGCTCCAGAACGATAAATGGAAGGCCGAGCCGACACTCTGGCGATTGGCTGCCCGGCTGTCGTCACAGCGCGGCCGGCCCGATGGCACCGCCGAATGCCTGGAGCGAGCCCTCGATCTCGAATACAAGGATTTGCCGGAAGTCATCAATCTCCAAAGCTGGCGGCAAGATTATGGAACCTTGCTGGCCCACTACCGCATGCTTGCTTTTCGGGCGGTTACGACGGAGGGGCCTGTTTCAGAAAACTATTCGGCCTCCCTGGTCGCGCGTACCATCCGCGCCGCGGATCGCTGGCGGGCGCACGATCCCGAGGCGACGGCAGCCTGCCAAACTGCCTCCGAGATTCTCGAACATTTTGGCGAACACGACCTGGCCTGGGAGTATCTCACCACGCCGAATGCCATGCAGCCTGAGCGTGCGTCCGCGGTCTCCGGCATGGCGACGTCGCTGAGCCGAGACGGTAACCATCAACTGGCCGAGTACGCCTACGAAGTCGCCGCCGAGGCAGAGGCGAACAATCCGCAGATCGTTTGGGACCGAGCGCAGAACCTGCGTCGGGGTGGTATTTTCTTTGACGAGGCCGACCGCTTGTTGAAAGCGTTGGCGACGAACGACCGCGAGGACTGGGAATGGCGGCGCATCCGCGAGCGCGCCGCCTGGGAGCTGAAGCGGCGCTGACAGTCGCCGCTTGCGGCTTGGCGGGAGCCTCCGCTAAGCCGCAAGCGGTTCATGGTGCTACAATTTACTGCGAAGCGCCTCCTACACCGACCCACCCTCGGGAGTCTTCGCAGACATGAATCGTTCACTTTTCGCGTGCGCCGTTCTCGTCCTGGCGTCTCGCTCGGCGACTGCCGCCGACGAACCGAAAGCCCTCCTCAAGCCGACCAACCTGCCGTGCAACACGAAGGCCGACGAAGACGAGCCGCACGTCACCAGCGGCGGCAATGTCCTCTACTATGGCAGTATTCTAAAGGGAAAGATCGACATCCACGTCTCGACGCGCGCCGGCGCCTCGGGGAAGTGGAGTGCCGGCAAGATCCCCGACGACTACCTCCAAACCGCCGGCGACGACAAGAGCGTCTTCGTCATGCCGGATGGCCGGTATCCGCAGTATCTCTTCTACGCCTCGAAAAAGGACAACAAGGAGAAGGGCGCCAACTTCGATCTCTATGTCGCGGTGCGGCAGGGGCCGGGCAAGGCGTTCTCGGCGCCGACGCCGGTGCAGAAGACCGCCACGGCCGAGGAGGAGTTGCACCCGTGGATCACCGCCGACGGCAAGGAGTTGTACTTCAGCCGCAAGACGAAGGATGGCTGGCGCGTCTTCGTCGCCCCACGCCCGAATCCCGCCGGCCCGCAGGTCGCCGAGCCGAAGCTGATCGAGGAACTGCCGGCCGACTTCCACCACGCCACGCTGTCGCCGGACGGCAAGACGATGTACCTGCAAGGGCCGCTGGAAAAAGGACGCTCCGGTTTGTTCATTTCGACGAAGACGAAAGACGGCTGGGGCAAGCCGGAACCGCTCGACACGTTGAACGATCCCGACGGGCCGACTGGCGACCGCTCGCCGAACCTGAGCCGCGACGGCAGTTTGCTGTACTTCGCCTCGGACCGTCCCGGCGGCCAGGGAGGACTCGACCTCTATGTAATCGCGACGAAGGAGTTGAAGAAGAAGTGACGATCCTACCAGCTTGGAGCGCCAGCGACAGGTGCCGCACCCATCGCTGGGGCTCCGGGCAAGTGGCGATTTCTCATCGCTCAAAGCGCAGCGATTCTTCGACTTGCTTGACCAGCATCGGATCAGTGCGTCGGCGCTCGGCGAGAAACGTCTTCGATCCGTCATCCTGGCAGGACAGCGCATAGCGCACAATGGCTTCCTGCATGATTGGGGCGTCGTAGCCCTTGCGGCCGTACAGCCCCAGAATGTCGCGCGTCAGATCCCACAGTTTCCAGCGCCGCAAGTCTTCGACGGCCACGTCCGCCAGTTCACCCTGTGCCAGCATGATCCGCATCCCGTCCACGACGACCGGGCGCGCCTTTTCCGGTTGCCAGCCGTAATGGAAGCGCATCGCCCGCGTCACGGCCAGGCGCAGCGTCAACGGCGCCTTGGCGTCGGCCAACAACTGCTTTGCCGTCGCCCACCCCTCCTTCGGGCGAAGAGCGATGTATCCCGTCAGAGCGCCGTCGTAAGTCAAATTGGCGCGCTCGCCGCGTTCTTTCAGAATCCCTTCGAGGAAGCGCGCGTCCTCGTCGCCGCCGCACGCGCCGAGGAGGAAGGCGTACAGGCTCAACCGTTCCGGCGGCGTCTGTATGTCCTTCAGCCAGACGCGCAGCTTCGACGCCGAGAGCTTGCCCGCGACCTTGCCGATTTCCGCGTCCGTCGCCTTGGCGAATTCGAGAAAGGCGTCGGCGGCGATCTCTTTATCCGGATGTTCGAGATAATTGGCGAAGAACGCGAGGTTGGCGTCGGGATCCTTCGGATTGAGCTTTAGCACCTTGTTGACGTAATCGAGTCCTTCGGCCGAGCGGATTTGCACGCCGCGATACACGTCGAGTTTCTTCTCGAAGACGTCGCAGAAGATGAGGAATTGCGGCGGATTCTTTGGATCGCTCACGGGCAGAAAGCGAGGAATCGTGATCTCTTTCTCGCCGCCGCGGAAGGGATCGTCGCGCAACACCTGAATGACTTTCAGTTTCGTCGCATTGACCTGCGGGTCGTGGAGGGAACCGTACAGGATGAGCCGCGCCGTCGTCCCTGCCGCCTCCTGGCGAAAGGTCGGCGTCTGTTGCAGATTGCCGCCGCACAGACTGCACGCGAGCGCGGGAATCGGCAACACCAACACGGCGACGGCGACTTGCATCCAGCGAATCATCGGCTTCCTCCATCGAATATCCGGCGAGCGGCCGGCGTAAGCCGGCCGGTGCGTCCTCAATGAT
>JBBQPD010000653.1:0-4321 GCA_038331535.1 Gemmatales bacterium
GAATAGCGCGACCCGAGAAACGCCGAATCCATCCCGAGCCCACCGTTGCCGCGGGGCGTGATGTGGATGTAGCCGGGCAGCGGGTTCGTGTCGGTGGCGAGCAGCTTGGCGCAGACGGAGCCGAGGTGCGGATACTTCATGGCCGGCTCCATGCGCCGGCCGGTCTCCATGATGATATGGCCCTTGCCGTGGTCGTCGTCGCCGCTGTTGAGGCCGCGCACCAGGGCGAGGCGGTGCATCTGTTTCGCGGTGTAGGGCAGTAGCTCGGAGACGTGCGTACCGGGCACGCTGGTGGCGATGGTCTGGAACGGGCCGCCGGTGTCGGTGCCGGGCTTGGGATCCCAGGTTTCGAGCTGGCTGACGCCGCCGAGGAGGAAGACGACGAGGACGCGCTTCGACTGCTGCTCGATGGTGCGAGCCGCGACCGGCTGGACGAGTCCGCCGAGGCTGTAGCCGCCGAGCGCGCCCGCCGCGCCGGCGAGGAAGCCGCGCCGCGAGACGAAATGTTCGGGCGAGTGACAGGCGTAGGTGCAAGGTTTCATGATGATGGCCCCCCGTTTCAATTCATCCCGTGCTGAATAATCTCGGCGATTTCTTGTACGCGCTGCGTCGTGATGCCGTCTCGTTGCTCTATCGCGAGCGGATGATCAGTCGGTTCCAGTTCGACGATCGGCCGACGACCGACTGTTCGCGTGTGTACATGGGTTTTCAAATGCAAGGTTTCTGGGTAGCTGGGCAGTAACGTGCTGAGCCAGCCGAAATACGGCGGCTCGGATTCGCGCCCCGCTGTCCTCCAGAGCTTATAAGCCCGTGCGAAATTCTCCTTGCTGATCGACACCCACACGTCCCACGAGAACGCCTTTTCAATTCCTATCACGGGCAATTCCAGGTTGCCAACAATAAAGAAATAAGTCTCATCGATCACACACTGGTCCGAGGATAATTGACAGCGCGTTTCACGCTCAGATTCCGGAATAATGTAGTAGAGATACGGTGCTGGCGGACCGTAGTGCATGGCGAGAGTGTCGTGATATTCGCCGCAGATGCGACAGGTGTATCCGGCCATCGCCGACAGCTCTCCAGCGGTTCCTGGGTCGTTTAATGCGCTATGTGTCCAGAAGGAACTTCACGCGGCAGGTTCCTCAGCTTCCTCCCGCGGATCATCGACGTGGCGATATTCGCGAGCGTATTTCATCATCTCCTCAAGAACCTCCGTATCCTTTACGGTTCCCGCAACCTGTTCGATCCAGTTCGGCGTAGCCGCGTTCATCCCGAGTGTACTCTGGATTTTTGCTACCGCCGCTTCCATCGCCGCCAACCGCCTCTCCATTACTTCGAGGTCAACACTCATGGCGCGTCTCCTGTCGCGAGAAATCCACTCCCATTCTACCGCGCTCAATGATTAAACCGAAACTCCGCCGACGCCAGCAGCGCCCAGACCATCTCTTGCAGCGCCTTGGCCCGGTCGTCGCGGCGGGACGCCAGGAAGTCGGCCACGTCCTTACGCTCCTCGGCGCTCGGTATCCGCGTGAACACGCTCAGGTACAACTCGTCGACCAGGGCGTCGCCCGTCAGCGGCGTCAGGCGGTCGGTCAGGTTGCCGGCGCGAGCGGGCAGCCACGTCTTCAGCAGCGGGCCGTTCGCCAGGAAGAGCGCTTGCTCCACGCGAGCGTCGAACGTCGCCGCGGTGCCGGGCTGGTTGGCGAAGGCCGCGGCCACTTGCGCTGCCGGGCTACTCATTCGGGCGTACAGCGCCGCTTCGGTTGCGTTCGCCGCCAGTGCCTTGCGCTCGGCATCGGTATATCCGGTCGCTTGCAAGAGCGACCACGCCAGCTGCTCCGGCGACAGCGGCTTCAGCAGCGCGACCGCGTACAGCGGCGGTTCCTTCACTCCGGCTGGCGCTTCGCTCGAACGCTGATAGGTCTGGCTCAGGGCCAGTTCGCGCAGGAAGGCGCCCACGTCGAACTTCAGCGTGAGGAACTCGTCGGTCAGCGCGGTCAGCAATTCGGGGTGCGACGGCGGGTTGTGGCTGTGGTCCATGTCGAGTGGATGGACGACGCCGCGGCCCATCATCAACGCCCACAGGCGGTTGGCCCCGTTGCGCGCGAACTGCGTATCGGTCGCCGCAGTCAACGCCGGGCCGAGGAGGGCGCGGCGGCTGTAGGTCGGGACATGGCGCACGCCTTTGGCCGGTGCGACGACGTATTCCTTGCCCTTCTCGACGGCCGGCTCCTTGAGCGGCGTGCCGTTCGGCAGGCGCGGGCCGGTCGCCTTCGTCACCTTCGCCTTGTCGAACACCGATTGAAACGTCACCTCGCCGTCGGCTTTTTCCGCCAGCACCGACACCTTGAGGACGGCGTCGGGCAGCAACTGGCTACGGCTGACGAACGCGAACAGGCCGTAGTAATGGTCCTGCTTGTAATCGTCCACGAGCGGATGGTCGTGGCACTGGCAGCACTGGAGGTTTGTGCCGAGGAAGAGCCGGCTGACGTCGCGCGTAATCAGGTTCGGCTCGCCCTCGCGGTCGAGGAAAAACTTCGCCGCCGGCCGCGTCTTCGGATCGACGCCGTCGCTGGACAGCATCTCGTTGACCAGCCTGTCCCACGGTTTGTTTTCGGCGATGGACGCGCGCAGATACTCCAGCCATAGCGTGCGCGGGACGTGCTTGTCGGCCCGGCGTTCCATCAGCAGCGCGTCGAGGACGAAGGCCATGTGTCGGGCGTATTCGGGGCTGGCAAGTAGTCGGTCGATGACCGCCCGGCGCTTGTCGGGCGACGGATCCTTGAGGAAGGCGCGGGCAACGTCGGCGCTGGGAATGGCGCCGGTGAGGTCGAGGGTGATGCGGCGCAGGAACTCGGCGTCGGAAGCGATGGGAGCGGCTTGCTTGGCGAAGTCAGGCTTGCCGGCGGCGACGAGCTGATCGACGCGCTGATGCAGCGGGGCCTTGTCGGCAGCGACGGCGAGCAGCGCGGCGAGGAGGAGAGGCGTGCGGCGGGTCATGGCGCGTCCTCGGCTAGCGGCGGGCGGACGGCGGGAATGCGGGCACTGGCAGGAGTAACACCCCCAAGCGTAACCGGGGCGGAGGGGATGTCAAGGAGAATCCGGGATGCTGTCGGACCGCTCGCGCCGCTTGCACGTCCTCACGACGCTTCGTACAGTATCGGAACCAGCATTCGTCATAAACCCGTTCGCCGCGGTAGCAGCGAACGCTTTCTCCCTCTGCTGCGTAGAACGGACAGTCCGACTCGCCGGGCCTTCTCCGGGCGGCAGGGGAACGTATCCAGTACTTGGCCGAGGGGCGTCGCATGGCCCGGGAAGTCATCGTCGAAACGCGGAAGCTCACCAAAATCTATCGCGACTTCTGGGGACGCCAGAAGAAGACCGCCCTCCGCGCACTGAACATCGAAATCCGCCGCGGCGAAATCTTCGGCCTGCTCGGGCCGAACGGCTCCGGCAAGACCACCACCATCAAGCTGCTGCTCGGCCTGCTCTTTCCCAGCGACGGCGAGGCCTTCCTCTTCGATCAGCCCGCCGCCGACGTGCGCAAGAACGAGCGCATCGGCTACCTGCCGGAAGAATCGTACCTCTACCGCTTCCTCAACGCCGAGGAGACGCTCGACTTTTATGGCCGTCTCTTCAACCTCGATCCGCCCAAGCGCCGCGCCAAGGCCCAGGAACTCATCGAGCGCGTCGGCCTCAAGAACGACCGCAAACGCCCGCTCAAGGAATACTCCAAGGGCATGCGTCAGCGCATTGGCCTGGCGCAAGCGCTCATCAACGATCCGGAGCTGGTCATCCTCGACGAGCCGACCTCCGGCCTCGATCCTCTCGGCGCCCGCTGGATGAAGAACCTCATCGTCGATCTGCGCCAGGCCGGCAAGACCGTCATCATGTGCAGCCATCGCCTGGAAGATGTTCAGGATGTGTGCGACCGCATCGCCATCCTGCACGAGGGCGAGCTGCAAGCCTACGGCGAAGTGAAGGAGCTGCTCCAGGACGTGAACCGCGTATCGGTGGAGGCGAGCGGCTTGCAAATGAACGACGCCCTGCGCCGCGACCTGGAAGACGTGCTGAGCAGACACGGCGGCAAGCTCGAGTCGATGGGCCACCCGACGACAACCCTGGAAGACTACTTCCTGCGCATCGTCGAGGAGAGCAAGACACGGCCCGGCCGGCGCTACATCCCCGGCCAGGACGGCGGCAAGCCGATTGTCGCCCCGGCGCCCATCGCCCCGGCACCAACGACGGACGCTGAGGGACGGATCAAACAGTCATGAGTGATGAGGACTGAGTCCACGAGCCGCGACCGTTAGGGAGCGCT
>JBBQPD010000654.1:0-4321 GCA_038331535.1 Gemmatales bacterium
AGTCCAACCAGGGCCCCGCGGGAGCGGACTCGTCGGGGTCCGGGGGAACGTCGGGCCGCTCCCGGTGACGGACCTCTACTTCAACAACGCGGAACCGCCGAGCGTGTGCTATAAGGTCGAGGGCCAGGACTTTCACTGCCCGCTCAAGGATCTCGACTACGTCGCCGTCGCTGGCCGCTCCTACGTCCCCGACGCCTCCCGGGAACGCCTGCTCCGTGCCGATTCGCCCCTTCTTCCGGGCCTCACGGCCTCGGTACTCGTCAAGGGAAACGAAGGGCCTTTCCAGGCGAGCAACGTCTACTTCAACCCGGTCGAGCCGCCGAGCATCTGCTACAGCGTCGGAGGCGAGCCGTACCATTGCGAGTTAAAGGATCTGGCGGGCCTGACGGTTGGCGGCCGACACTTCCGGGCGGACCCGGCCGGTCGGAGTCTCGTCCGGGCCGACAGCGGGCCGCCAGCCACGGCCGAAGCGCCTCCTCCTCCCAGCCAAGCCCCGCCCCCGACTCCGCGCGTGGCGACCGGCCGTGTGTTCGAGGTGAACCTCAAGGGGACATTGTGCCTGCAGGAACCCCCGTTCCACGAAGCGCAGGGCATACTTCGCAAGATCACCCTCGATGGCGGCGTCGAACTGGAGGTCAAGGAAGGGCGCGGCAAGACGCGTGTTGTGACGTACGCGCCGGGCACCGTCCACAGCGTTTACCGCCTCAACGAGGCGGAGACACGCCGGGCCGCCGACCGTGGTGAATTGGCAGGCGTGGTCAAGAAGTTGGTCTACCGCCACGAGAAGGGTTTCTACGATGGAGTGGAGGTGACGTACAACCGCACCCCGTTCGGCAGCCAAGGGTTTGTCTCCAGGCCGGTCGCGCCGGGGAAGCCGCCGGAGGCGTCCGTCGAGGCGGTATTGGCGGCGTGGCAGGAACTGGGCGACCGCGACAAGTTCGGCCTAAAGTACACTTGGACGAAGGGGTGGGCGGACGAGCGCGTCGCCCGCGCCCACTACCTGCGCATGGACGACAGCGGGGTGCGGGCGACCCCCGCCAGCATCGCTCGCGCCCGGAAGTTCATCGAAGCGGAGTGGGGCATTGTACTCAACTGCGCCCACCCGCTATTCGGCAAACCGGCGAAGCTGGTCTACAAGGGGGTCAAGGACGACGGCATGGGGTTCAAGCTCTACTACACCTTCTCGTACCGGGGCAAGAATCGGACCTTCATCCTGCTGCGGACGGCCGAGACGCGCGACGTGGACGAGTGGGATTGTGCCCTGACCATGCGGTTCAAGTTCGACGCCCGCGGGGACTTCCAGTCGTTCGACCGTCCGGATAAAGTCGAGGACGATCAAGGGGCCGTTCCCCCCTTCTTCGCGGCGGACAAGGCACGCGCTTACCTGAAGAAGGTGATCGAGGACTCGATCGATCCCGGGGACACCGGGGCGATGAAAGCACTCCGCGACGAGGCGCTCGACCGGCTCTCCCAGGATGTCCCCGGCAGCCTTGAACGACTGCTCCGCTACCAGCAGCGTAAGCATTATTGAACCGGGAAACGTGCGGAGGCATGTCGCCTCTCACCGAAGACGGATTCGAATCGTTGGTCAGAACAGGCGTCAGGAACGAATGGCCCGTTGGCCCCGGCGCTGTTTCTCAAGCTCTTCCCACCCTGTACTCGGCGAGAAGGACGTTTCCCTTGCAGAACGGAACGTCTTCGCTCACACCCACCACCCCAGGACCATGCGCAGCGCCGCGCCCCAGGCGTCGAGCGCCTCGTCGCCTTCCACGGCTTCCAGTTCACTTCCCGATTCGGCCAGTTGCGGGCGCGAGCCGCTCGCGCACAGGCGTGTGACGGCGACTTCCGCGGCCTCGAACGGCTTCGCCGGAGCGGTCGAGATCAGCAGGCCATGACACAGGCTGCGTCGCGACCATTCGCGACACTTCTCGGCAATGGCTGGCAGCGGCATAGTCGGGTGGATGGCCGTTGTGTTGTTGGCCAGCTGTTCGCGCAGCAATTGCTGTAACAGGTCGCGCTCGCCGCGCAGCGGCTCGTCACCCGCCTTGCCGACGAACAAAATCTGAAACGACAGTGCGTCCGTGCTGAGCCATTCGCTCAACTTCCGTACGAGCACCAACACGAGAGCCAGAATGAGCACGATCCGCTGGTAGGGCAAATCGGCGTCCTTGAAGCGCGCTGTGATGAGGTCGGCTTCGAAGACGAAGACGAACGTCTGCCGGCGGCGATAGAACTGGTTCTCGTCGCGCGCGTAGTAGAGCAATTCGTCGCGCAGGAATTTGATGTCGAAGAGGTCCGGGCGTTCGGCGCCCTCCGGTTCCATAAACGCCAATTGCGAGTGCAAAAGACTCTCGATACTGCCGCGGTTGGCGATGGACGTGAAGCCGCCGACTGGGTAAGTGTCGTCGTCGAGAATGCGCGTCGCCACATCCTGTTTACGTTTCGCGAAATGAACCATGCGCTGACGCGGCAGGGCCGCCTCCAGGTCGAGCGCGGCTTGCAGCACCTGGCGGCGGGCGAGGCGCGGGCCTTCGTCCTCCAGGGCAGTACCGGCTTCCAGCTCGAACAGGTCTTCTTGCCCAAGCACTTCCGGAGCGCGGCGAACGGTGCCGATCAGGCCTTCGTAGAGATCGGTAAGCAGCGGCAGCGGACCATCCAGGCGGAGCGTTTCATAGCCGTGGTTCAGCACTTCCTCGGGCGACATATCCAGAGCATGCTTGATGACTCCCGGCGAAAAATGGACGCCGGGGAAGTTGGCCCGCTCGCGGAACTGGTTCAGAACAAACGCCAGACCGCGGCCCCGGTCACGATCCCGGTAGCGGCGCAGCGCGTCTGCGGCGCGCCCAAAAGTCCAGTCGCCGTCGATCTTACCGAGAACCTGATCCTCGTAGGTGCGCAGCAATTGGATAGGCAAATTAGGCACCTTTGCCGGGATGCGGTGAGTGCGGGCCTGCCAATCGAGGCGGAAAGCCAGATGGCCCAGGTCGGCGAGGAAGCCGATGGGCGGAAGAGGAAGCCCGCCACCGGCGATCTGCAGCGCCCATTCCAGGGACTCGCGCACTGTCGCCGCTGTGGGCGCTTCGGTCTGCTGCCACCATAACCCCTGGCAAAGAAAGCAGCGGGCATCGTCGAGATTGCGTAGCTCGTAAGTGTTCATGCGCTATGATTGTATCCGCCTGGGCTTGCCGTTTCGCGAAACGGCAAGCCCAGGCAGCGTCACAACCCGCAGAATCGATTCCTTCGGCAATTCGGTTAAGGTCCACATCCCAGAGTGGCCGAAGAATAGTGTGATCCATCGGAAGCAGGTACACGGCGGTCGGCGCGTTGACACTGTACGCCGTATTCCGAAAGACGCTCCCGGCGGTCCTGGAAAGGCGAGGGTGGCATGAGCGGAAAGAGATTCTGCCTGGCGAGTCTGGTGGCGGGCGTCCTCGGCCTTTGCTCCGTGCGCGCCGAGGGGCCAGCCTACGCTCCTCCCGCAGCCCCAGTCGGGACGGAAGCTGTTCCCGCCCCGGTGCCGGCGTCGGGGCACTTGTTGCCCTCGCGCTGGATCCTTTATGATCGCCAGCCCGGCTGTTGTGGTCCGACGGGCAAGGACGGCCCGATCGACTACGAGCTTTACGCCCGTTCCGGTATCGCGTTCCCCGTCCAACACGGCGGTCTGGGCGGCTCACTCGACAACGGCTGGATGATCGAGGCCGGCGGCCGGACGCTCTTCTTCAACGCCGGTTCCGACGCCGCCTGCGTGATCGACGTGGGCATCGGCAACACCTACAACCGCGTCGGCGATCGGCGCCAGCAGTACCAGCTCTTCAACGTCGGACCGAACCAGTTGTTCAACGTCCCCAACGCCAATCCGGCACAGGTTCTCGGAAACCGTAATCCGCTGGTCACGGGCAGCGATCTCAATCGTACCTATGTGAGCGCGTCGCTCGGTAAAGTATGGTATTTGTGGGGTTCGGCCGAACAGGACGGTTGCAGCGCCAATTGGCGCTTCGGTATCGACTTCGGCGGCCGTTACGGCACCGAAAAGCTGGATCTGAACGAAACCCGGCATCTCACGCGCGTGAATGAGGGCTTGTTCGGCGCGGTGCATTCCGACGTGGAAGTCCCCTGGGGCCAGGTCATCTTCCAGGCGGGCCTTCGCCTGGAGTATGGCTACACCTGGAGTAACATCCTCCCAGGGAACAACTCCGACGTGCAGGATCTCAATTTACTGTTATCGGTGGGAATGCGGTTCTGAGACGTGAGCGAGCCTCCCCCCGGCGCGGGGGGGGGGGGGCCAAGGGGTGGCCCCCCCCCCCCGGCGCCGGGGGCGCGG
>JBBQPD010000655.1:0-4317 GCA_038331535.1 Gemmatales bacterium
AGATGGCCGGCCAGGCCGAATCCGGTTACGTCGGTGCAGGCGAGAACCCCGGCGTCGCGAAAGACTTCCGCGGCAGCTCGGTTCGGCAGCAGCATGGCGGCGGTCAACGACTCAAACCAGGCGGCCCGACATTCGCCGCGCATCCAGGCGGCCAGCAGCGCCCCGCTTCCCAGCGGCTTCGTCAGGATGAGTCGGTCACCAACCCGGAGATTGTTTTTGCGGAATAGCCGGTCTTCCTCCGCGAAACCCGTGACCGCGAAACCGAGGGCCAGTTCGCACCCTTCCGTGGTGTGGCCGCCGGTCAGCACGACGCCGAGTTGCCGCAGCGTTTGCACCGCCCCGGAGAGCAACTCGTAAAGTTGCGCCTCTTGCACCGGGCCGCGCGCGTACGGCAGCGTGGCGAGGGCCATCGCCGTGAAAGGTCGGGCGTTCATGGCATACAGGTCGCTGACGGCATTCAGAGCGGCGATACGGCCGAACAGAAAGGGATCATCGACGAACGCCTTGAAATAATCGACCGTCTGCACTTCGACGAGCTTGTCGGGCTCGGCTCCGAACAGCTCGGGGCGCACGCGATGAACCGCCGCGTCCTCCGCCGCGCGGCAGCCGAGCAATACGCGCGGATCGTCGGGAAGGTCGAGACGTTTCAGCACGGCGGATAGCACGTCACTAGAGATTTTCGAGCCACAGCCGCCGCAGCGCATTTCGGAGCCTCCCCCCGCTGACGTGGGAGGCTCGCCATCGGACATCGAGGCGAACTCGGTGAACTTCCTCATCCACTTGCGGTCGATGCGGTCCTTGAACTTGCGTAGCCAGCGGCCCTTCCAGGTGAACCATCCGTAGTTCAGCACCGCCTGCCCATCTGCCGTGTTTAACAAACAAAGGCAAACGCGCTGCGGTCGAAAGGGCCGCAGCGGTCGCTCTTTTAGGTACGACAGCACATTGTCGAACAGGACCGCTCCCTCCCGTACCGCATGGACGCCGTTCTTCGGCAGGTCGGGGTACGACTCAAATGTGACACAGTCGCCGGTGCCGAAGACGGACGGGTCGCCGACCGATTGTAGGGTATCGAGAACCCGCAAAAAGCCGTGGGAATTGACGGTCAAACCGCTCTCTCTCACGAGCCGAGGTGCCGACGCTTCGGTAGCCCACAGAACGGCTTCACAGGCGATCCGCTCACCGTCTTCCAGCAGTAGAAAGCCGTCCTCGCTGCCTTTCGCGCGGGCGTTGACGCGGAAGGCGATATTCCGCTGCCGCAAGGCGTCCTCGAACGCCTGGGCGACGCGACCCGGAAACTCCGGCAGCAGACGCGCGTTTCCCTGAAACAAGGTCAAACGGAAGCCGGGGCAGTCCACGAGACGTTTGGCGATAGCCAGCGACAACTCACAGCCGCTGGCGCCGCCGCCGACGACGGCGAGATGAAACGGCCTGGGAGACGCGCGAAGTTGCCGCTCCAGCACGTCCAACCTTCGCACCAAATCTGCGAGCGGGCGCATGACGAGCGCGGTGTCGGAGGCTGGTTCGAAGGAAGGAGAGGCCGGCATCGAACCGAGACCGAGGGAAAGAACGTCGTAGGAAAGCGAAGGTCGCGCTGCGAAGAGGATTTTACGGCCCGCCGGGTCGACGCCGGTGGCTCGTTCGGCGACGAGGCGAACCTTGACGGATTGGCAGAGGCGCACCAGATCGATCGTGATGTCGTCCTGCGAATAGTCGCCGGCGATGTGGGCGGGGACCATCGCCGAGTAGGCGACGACGGCGGCTTCGTTGACGAGCGTCACGGCGACGCCGGGCATCGGCCTCATGCTCCAGCGCTTGAGGAACACCAGGTGCGCGTTGCCCGCGCCGACGAGCACAACGTTCTTTTCGATCGGGGTAGGTGGGGACGGCTTCATCGGCTTGGCTCCGGTTCTCGACCCTCACGGGGCGACCTTGCCGCCGGAGTCTTGGCGACTTTCCCGCCGCTCGATTATACGAGGGGGATGACGATGGAAGAAGCGCGACGACCACTCGCGTCTCCGTTTGCCGCTTGCAGTTTCGCTGGAAGGGCGAAGCCGCAAGCGGCAAACTCCCTGCCACGGAAGCGCTAATCATGGTTCGCACTCGCTTTGCTCCCAGCCCGACTGGCTACCTGCACATCGGCGGCGTCCGCACAGCCCTCTTCAACTGGCTCTTCGCCCGTAAGCACGGCGGCCAGTTCATTCTGCGCATTGATGACACGGACCAGCAGCGCAACGTGGCCGAAGCCCTGCAACCGATCCTCGACGGCTTCCGCTGGCTCGGCCTCGACTGGGACGAAGGCGCTGAAGTCGGTGGCCCGCACGGACCCTATTACCAATCGCAAAAATTGGAGCGTTATCAGGCCCCCGTGCGCGAGTTGGTGGAGAAGGGCCACGCCTACTGGGATTACGCCACCGAGGAAGAGGTAAAGGCCGAGCGCACCGCCGCCGAGGCGGAAAAAAGGCCGTTCCTTTACGGCCGGCGCTGGATGGCCCAGACGCCGGCGGAGCGGGCGAAGTACGAAGCGGAGGGCCGGAAGGGTGTCGTGCGCCTCAAGATGCCGCGCGAGGGCTTCTGTCGTTTCGTCGATCATATTCGCGGAGACATGGAGGTAGCCTGGGCCACGGAGCAGGACCACGTTATCCAGCGCGCCGACGGCACGGTGCTCTATAACCTGGCGAACGTCGTGGATGATTTCGACATGCAGATCACGCACGTCATCCGCGCCGAGGAGCATCTGTCGAACACGCCGCGGCAGGTCTTCATCATCCAGGGGCTTGGCTATCCGCTGCCCGAGTACGCCCACCTGCCCTTCGTCGCCGAGCCGGGCAGCAAGAACAAACTGAGCAAGCGCAAGATCGCTCAGTACTTGAAGAACCCAGACTTCAAGAAGGTCTACGAACACGGCCAGTCGATCGCGGCGCGCCTCAAGATGGCGACTGCGCCCGAGACGTTCAACCCCGTGATCGTCGATTTCTTCAAGCAAGTCGGCTACCTGCCCGACGCCATCGTTAACTACCTGATGCTGCTGGGCTGGGCGCACGAGGACGGGAAGACGGAGATTTTCACCCGTCCGGAGATGATGGCACAGTTCTCGCTCGAACGAGTGAACAAGGGGGCCGCGAGTTTCGACGCCAAGAAGCTGTACGCCTTTCAGGAACGCTACATGCTGGGGCTGCCGGTCGAAGAACGGGTGGCGCTCACCCTACCCTACCTCCAGCGCGTCGGCGTCGAGACGGACTCCGTACGCGCGAGGGTGGCGCGCATCGTCACCGAGGCCGGCCCGCGTTTGACGGTAGCGGGCGACGTTCTCAACTACCTCGACTTCTTCCAGGCGGACGACGAACTGCCGTTCGACGAGAAGGCGTTTGAGAAACACGTCCGAAAATCGCCCGATCTCTTGAGGAAGGCGCGCAGCGTACTGGACGCAATACCGACGTTCGATGCCGCGACGCTAAAAGCTCGGGTCGAGGAGTTTGCCCAGGCCGAGGGCATCAAGGCGGGGCCAGTGAGCCAGATGCTGCGCGTTGCCGCGACGGGCAAGGACGTCGGTTTCGGCACCTATGAGACGCTGGAAATCATTGGCAAGGAGCACTGTTTGGCGCGGATTGATCGGGCGTTGGCGCGCCTCTGAGCAGTTTGGTAAACTGTCGGTACGCGAGGGGAGACAGGGTGGTGGAGGCGCAGTCATGAAAAGTCTCGCCGAGGTGCGGAAACAACGCAGTGCCATCCTGGAGCTGGCGAACCAGTTCGGCGCGCGCAACGTCCGTATCTTCGGTTCAGTCGCCCGCGGCGAGGAGAAACCAAGCAGCGACCTGGACGTGCTAGTGGATTTCGATCCGGGCCGTAGCCTCCTCGACCTGTCCGGATTCAGGCTCGGCCTTGAGGATTTGCTCGGTTTCCCCGTCGACGTGGTCGTCGAGGGAGGGATCAGTCGCTACATCGAACCCGACATCATGCAGGATGCAGTACCCCTATGAATCGAGATGAGACACGCCTGCGACACATCCAGGACGCCGCGCAACGCATTGCCGAATATACACGTGACGGCCAGGACGCGTTTATGTCCGGCGCGCTGACGCAGGACGCCGTTGTCCGCAACATCGAGATCATTGGCGAAGCAACGAAGAACCTGAGTGCGGAATTCCAGGCGGCTCATCCGGCAACCCCGTGGCGAACCCTCGCCGACATGCGGAATACTCTGATCCATCGCTATTTCGACGTCAAAATTAATCTGGTCTGGCAGGTAGTTTCGAGCGACCTACCTACCCTCCTGTCTCAAGTCGAAGCGATCCTGGCCAAGCTTTCCGCCCCGCCGCC
>JBBQPD010000656.1:0-4316 GCA_038331535.1 Gemmatales bacterium
GTTATCCCCCCCTATTCCTGCGCCCGCGGCTATTTAACCCGGCGATGCGACCGACTGTCTGGTGGCTATTCGGCCAAATGCATCGGAGAAGGAATCACGAAAGGAGTTTGCCGATGACCAGCACGATGATGGTGGAACGCACGGCGATGGGTATGCCCGGAATGGGTATGCCGTCGGTCGGTGCGCCGGTGATGAACCCGACCGGGGGCACGATGACCGGACCGAACTGGGTCATGGTGCCTCGCTGCACGCTCAAGTACGAGCGTTGCCAGGGCGGGATGAAGATCCACTGCACCTGCGACGACCCGATGGCGTGCAGCATGATGCAGAACCTCTGCACCATGCTGGCCGGCGGCATGTGCAGTTGCTGCTGCACCCTCAACGGCATGACGGTCTGCACCTGCAACCTGACGATGGGCATGTGCAAGTGCGAAATGACCGACAAGGGCGTCTGCATCACCTGCACCAGCGGCGACGCCAAGTGCTGCGAGATGATCCAGGCCTGCTGCGATTGCATGTCCGCCATGATGCAGGCCGGCTGTAACTGCTGCATCACGATGAACAACACCCCGATCGCCTGCGGTTGCGGCGAGATGGCCTGTTCGACGAAGCCGGCCGGGAAGAAGTAATTCCGATTCCTCTCCGTGATAATCCGAAAAGCGGGGGACGCTTGTCCCCCGCTTCGTCATTTTCGTCCCGCGAATCCGTTTGCTTTCGGCCGCCGAGTCGCGGAGAATGTCGCGGATTGAAGTGCCGCTTGCGGCTTAGCGGCAGCCACCGCTAAGCTGCAAACGGCGAACTCCCAGGAAAACTCTCCATGCGCTGCTTCGTACTCGCGACCGTGTTGTGCTCCCTCGCCGCCTTTCCCGCCGCCGCCGAGGAAAAGAAGATGCCCAAGGTCGAAAAACGACCGTTCGGCAAGACACCAGACGGTACCGCCGTCGATCTCTACGTCCTCACCAACGCCAACGGCGTGACGGCGAAGATCATGACCTATGGCGCCATTCTGACCGAGTTGCACGTCCCCGACAGCGCCGGCAAGTTCGGCGACGTGGTCCTCGGCTTTGACAATCTCGAAGGCTACGTGAAGGGCCATCCCTTCTTCGGCGCCACCGTTGGCCGCGTCGCCAATCGCATCGCCAAGGGCAAGTTCACGCTCGACGGCAAGGAATACAAACTGGCGACGAACAACGGTCCCAACGCGCTGCACGGCGGCGTCAAGGGCTTCGACAAGGTCGTTTGGAAGGCCGAGATCGGCGAAGGCAAACCGGGCGACCGCTCGATCCACTTCTCGTACGTCAGCAAGGACGGCGAAGAGGGCTATCCGGGAACGCTGAAGGCGGAGGTCGTCTACACCCTGACGGACAAGAACGAACTGGGGCTCGTCTACAAGGCGACGACGGACAAGCCGACGCCGGTGAACTTGACGAATCACAGCTATTTCAATCTCGCCGGTCAGGGTTCGGGCGACATTCTCGGCCACATGCTGGAGATCAACGCCGACAAGTTTACGCCGACGGATGACACGCTGATCCCGACCGGCGAAATCAAGGACGTCAAAGGGACGCCGTTCGACTTCACGAAGCCGACGCCGATCGGCAAGCACCTCAAGGAGATCAAGGCGGACCCGGTCGGCTACGACCTCAACTACGTGCTGAACACGAAGAACAAGGAGCTGAAGATGGCGGCGCGCGTGACCGACCCGAAATCGGGCCGTGTGATGGAGGTCTTCACGACCGAGCCGGGCATCCAGTTTTACACCGGCAATTTCCTCGACGGGACCAACAAGGGCAAGGGCGGGGCCGTCTACAAGCAGTACGCTGCCTTCTGCCTGGAGACGCAGCACTTTCCCGACTCGGTGAACCAGCCGAAGTTTCCGAGCGTGATCCTCAAGCCGGGCGAGACCTATCAGACGACGACCGTCTATATGTTTTCGACGACGAAGTGAAACCCTCCGCGTTTACGTTTCGCGCATCGAACGCGCGAAACGTAAACAAGAGCGGGCGCACACTGCTCTTTCTTTCCGCCCTTCATGTTTTACAATGGGTGATGATTGAAGCTCTCCCGATGGTCCGAGGAACGTGAGGCATCATGGCCGCTCCGCTGATCGTGCGACACGGCGCCATGCGCTTCCTCGGCGAATTCGACCCCGAGGCCGGTAGTTACCAGCGCGGCAACGAGGTCGTCCTCCGTACCGAACGCGGTCTGGAACTCGGACAGGTCGTCTGCGAATCAAGCCCCCGCGCTCTGGCCTATCTGGAAGAACCCACCAAGGGCCGAATAGTACGCACGCTCACCGACAAGGACCGCGAGGAACGCACGCGCATTCGCCTGCTCGAACGGCAGGAGCTGACGAGCTGCATCCGCTACGTCGAGGAGCGCCGGCTGCAGATGGAGCCGATCGACGTCGAACATCTGTTCGGCGGCGAACGCATCGTCTTCTATTTCCTGGCCGACAAGCGCGTCGATTTTCGCGAGCTAGTCAAGGATCTGGCCCGCGACTTTCACACGCGCATCGAGCTGCGCCAGGTCGGCGTCCGCGACGAGGCGAAGCTGCTGGCCGACTACGGCGACTGCGGCAAACCCGTCTGTTGCAACACCCACATGACGACCATGCCGCCCGTGTCCATGCGCATGGCCAAGGTGCAGAAATCGACGCTCGATCCCTCGAAGATTTCGGGCCGCTGCGGCCGGCTGAAGTGCTGCCTGCGCTTCGAGCAGGACGTCTACGAGGAGTTTCAGAAGGAATTGCCCCAGGTAGGGACGCGCGTGCTGACGGCGAAGGGTCAGGGGCGCGTGCTGGCGCAGGAGATTCTGGC
Source organism: Gemmatales bacterium (assembly GCA_038331535.1). Taxonomy (GTDB): domain Bacteria; phylum Planctomycetota; class Planctomycetia; order Gemmatales; family Gemmataceae; genus JBBQPD01. The sequence continues at coordinate 2,820 of JBBQPD010000656.1, forward strand.
CCGCAAAGTGCTGGTTGAGTTCGAAGACGGTCGGCGCCTGCCCGTTGCCGCTGCCGAGATCCTCACGCGCCTGGGGAAATGAGGGGGTGGAGGGTCAAGGGTGGAGAGTGACGGGAAAAAGCCCATAATCCTTATCCCTTCACTCTCCACCCTTCACCCTCCACGCGATCAGGACGGACGATGCATCATCCGAAGCTCGAAGAACTGGTCCGTCAGAACCCGCGCTACCCGTGCGAGGCGTACGAGTTCGTCTTCTCAGCCCTGGCGCACACGCAAGAGATGCTCGGCCGCTTGCCGCCGCCGGAAGGGCCGGTCGGGCAGGACTATCACGTCAGTGGTCCGCAACTCCTTGACGGCGTCCGCGAGTTGGCGCTGCGCGAGTTCGGCCTCATGGCCCGCACCGTCTTCCGGATGTGGGGCATCGACAAGACCGGCGACTTCGGCGAGATCGTCTTCAATCTCATCGAGGGCGGCCTGATGAGCAAGACCGAGCGCGACAGCCGTGCGGACTTTCAGGATCTGTTCGACCTGGACGAAGCATTGGTGCGCGACTACCGGATCGAAGTGGAGCGCGAGGCGGAGGGAGCCGTGTAATGGAAGCCAAGACGGACAAGGTGACCGAGAAACCGGCCGGCGCGATCGTGAGCAACCCGAGCCAGCCGTCCGTCCCAACACGCCGCCGCCTGCATCCCGCGGTGCTTCGCCTCGTCGCCGTGGCCCTACTCTTCGCCGCCTGGATTGGCTATCTGGTGTACCTCGTCGTCACGTTGCCGCATACCGCCACAGGTGCGCCGCTCATCGTGTCGCGCTCACAGGTTCTCGTATCCGAGGTGGACGTGATCGCTCGCGTGGACGGCACTCAGCCGGAAACCGAAATTACGATCGAAGAAGTTCTCTATCCGAAAGAGGATGCGACCCTGAAAGTCGGGCAGAAGGTCCAGGTGGTGAACCTGGCGCAGTGCAAGCGGCCCGCCCACGAAGGGGAGAAGCCAGAGAACGTGCCAGCCGACTGGACCAGCCCCGGTTCCTACCTGTTGCCGCTGCAAAGCGCGGGGAAGGACCACGAGGGCAAGGACATCTACAAGGTCGTGCCCACGCCGCCGTCGCCGGGCTACCCCGCGTCGTCTAACGCCCGCGCCGGCCCGCCGCGCATCTATCCCGCGACCGAGGCGGCGAAGGCGCAGTACCGCACCGTCGAGAAGCCGAAGTAAGACGCCGCGTTACTGTACAACGAGCCGCGACCGTCAGGGAGCGCTGAGAAGCGCTCCCTGACGGTCGCGGCTCGTAAGCTTCGTCTACGCTGAAAACTCCGGACGAAGAGCGAACGGTCATCGTTTTTTGCCCGAAGACGCTTGACCTCGCGCCGCCGAACCCGGATAACGAACGCATCCCGCACGGTCGCCGCATCCCCGCGAAGGAGACACCGATGGCATTCGATCCGGAGAAGCGCGTTCAGGAACTGCACCTGACCCTGCCCACGCCCAAGCCGCCGAAGTT